>CALKUW010000137.1 GCA_937996585.1 uncultured Flavobacteriales bacterium | reverse complement strand
GAAGTCCACGCCGGAAACCCAGTTGCCATCGATGAAATCACCATGGCCCTGGACGTCGTTCTGGCGCCCGGCGAAATTCCACATGAAGTACCGGAGGTACATCCAGCCGATCTGGTAGCGGGTGAAGAAGGTGAGGTTCTCCCCCTGCGTGGGCATGAGCAGCTCATGGTACCGCTCCGCCTGGCCTTGCAAGCGCTGCACCTCGCGGATGTCCTCCGAGGAACGCGACCGGTTCGCCTTGTTCGTGGCGGCGCGGATCTGCTGTTCCAGTCCATTCAACGTGCGCTGCAGGGACTGGGCATAGGTGCGCCCGTGGTCGAGGCCTTGCGAGAGGTCATCGACCATCATCTGCGCCAAGGTGCGCCGGACCTCCATGTTGCCGAGATCGGCCAGCCGAGCATCGGAACCCTTCCCCACGATGATCTCCGTGGCGCTCCGCACCTCGTAGTTCGCGCCGAAACGCTGTCCGAAGGAGCGGTACAGGTTGTTCAGGGTCCGCGTCAGCTCATTCTTGTCCATGTTGCCACCGAGGATCTGGCCGGCAACGTGCAGCTCGAAGGTCGCAGCATCCCGCTCCTTGCCGTCGACCGGGCTCACGAACGCAGCGTCCTCATTCCAACCCTTGTAGTTCGACCACTTTTTGTACTCGCGGATGTGCGTCGACTGGCTGCTGTACATCCGGGGGAAGAGCATGGTGAACCGGTCGTCATAGTTCGGCACCCCGTTCTTCTTTTCCCCGCTGTCCACGTACTCCTGCTTCACCTCGAAGGTGCCCTCGTTGGACGCCATGTACTGCTCGGCGGCAAACCGTTCACGGAAAGTGGCCACCCGGGTCTCTACTGCACCCCGCGTCTTGTAGACGCTATGGCTCGGGAACCACGTCTCGGATCCATCGCTGTAGGGGTCCTCCATGTCATTGGGGGAATTCCAGTACTGGCCCGTACCCAGCGGACGGTCGCCGTACTGCTCCCTGTTGAGATAGGCGAGCAGGGCGAAGAGGTTCTCCGGGTTGTTCTCGTCCATCGGCGGATTGGCCGCGGAGCGCACCACGATGAGGGCGAACGTGCTGTAGCCCACAAGGATCATGGCAATGGACAGGGCCGCCACATTCAGCTGCCACCAGCCCCGCTTGCGGCTGTACCACAGGGCCGCCACGATGAGTCCGACCACCAGGGTCAAGTACAGGACCACCCCGGAATTGAAGGGAAGCCCCATGCCATTGACCAGCCCCAGCTCGAAACGGGCGGCGAGCTTCACGAAGCCTTGGATCAGGCCGTATTGCACGAACAACAGCAGACCCAAAGACAGCGCCATCGCCCCGATGAAGGTGGGCCACTTGAACGCATTGCGCTTGAAGTAATAGACCGCGACGATGGCCGGAATCGCGAGCAGGTTGAGCAGGTGCACACCAATGGACAGGCCCATCAGGTAGGCGATCAGGACAATCCAGCGGAGGTTGCCGGGCTCCTCGGAACGCGCCTCCCACTTGAGGATGGCCCAGAACACGAGGGCGGTGAACAGGGAGGACAGGGCATACACCTCGCCTTCCACGGCCGAGAACCAGAAGCTGTCGCTGAAGGTGTAGGCCAAGGCACCCACGGCACCGCTGGCCATGACCGCGATCCGCTGGCCCTCCGTCAGTTCCGTCACGCCTTCAGCCATACGGCTGACAGCCAGCTTCCGCGCCATGTGGGTGATGCTCCAGAACAGGAAAAGGATGGTGAACGAGCTCGCGAGGGCGCTCATCACATTGACCGCGGTGGCCGCATAGACCGCGGGCACGAACATGGAGAACATACGCGCGATCAACATGAACATCGGGGCACCGGGCGGGTGACCGACCTCCAGTTTGTAGGCGGAGGCGATGAACTCGCCACAGTCCCAGAAACTGGCGGTGGGTTCGATCGTGAGGAGGTAGACAACGGAGGCGATGAGCCAGATGGCCCACCCCGTGAGGTCGTTCAGTCGCTTGTAATTCATGCGGACGCGGGTTTGCCCGGATTCACCGGACTCCCGCGAAAATAGGCCCTTGTCAGCGGGCGACCATCACCCGCTTGCGGAGGACGTCCACGCCGCTCTCCACAACGAGGAGGTAGCCCCCGGAAGGCCGGTCTGAAAGGGGCAATCGCCACGTTCCCTCCTGCACTTTTCCGGCATCGACCACCCGACCGACCGGATCCAGCAGGAACCAACGGGCATCGCGACCGACGGACCACGCGGGATCCAGCCGCACCACGGCATCTGCCCCTGTCGGGTTGGGGAAGACCGTCAGCCCATGTCCATTCACCGGCAAGATTCCCCCAACGCCATTTCCGCAGTCCGTCAGCACCCCGAACTCAAGGGCAATCACGTCCTCAATCAGGGCCAGGTCGATCTCCAGCTCTTCCACTTCCCCGATGGAGAGGGACAGGGTCATGCCCGGCAGGCCCTGGAAACCGGGCAAGCCTTGCATGTCCATAGACAGCGCGTAACAACCCGGCGGCAAACACAGAACGAGGCCATCCAGCCCCAACTGTTCCGGATCCAGCGACATCGACCCCGACAGGTCGAATCCTTCACCGATGAGGTTCCAGGCCATTTCGAGCTCCTCCAGCAATTCCGGGAAGGTCTCCCCATCGAGGATGACCTCCACCCCCTCGCACCCGGTCGCCAGCTCATTTTCGAGGTCGATGCAGGCACTCAGCATCTCACCGCACTCGGGGAACGTCGCCGAAACACAGGCCGTCACGATTTCCACGCCATTCACGAAGGCATGGTTGATGGTGTCTCCGTTCAACGCCGATCCGTCGGACAGCCACCACAGGAAATCCACGTCCTCCTCCGAGTCCGTAACGGCGATGAGCGTCCAGCTTCCGTCCGCTTCCTCCACCGCTTCAATCTCAAGGTCACATTCCAATTCGCTGGGCTCCCAAGGCTCGAGCTCAACACACGCCTCCACCCCGTCCGGACACTCCGGCGTCTCGTAAGTGGCGCAAATCAGCCCCCCCACATCGACGAGGTCGACCAAAACCCCTTCGGCGATGATGTCACCATCCTCGTTGTACCATTCCACCAGGGCACCATCCGGAGCGCCGTCGGCAATCAACACGGCCCACCCCTCTTCAGGATCCGTCCAGTCCACCACGATGTCCAGCGTGCATTCCGCACCGGAACACCCCTCAACTTCCACGTCGATGCACCACGTGGAACCTTCCGGACACGCCGGACTCGTCACCGTGGCACACGCCTCATACATTCCGGATTCGACGTATTCGTGATCCGACCACAG
>CALKUW010000136.1 GCA_937996585.1 uncultured Flavobacteriales bacterium | reverse complement strand
AATCCAACACCTGCACGGCACCCTGCGCTGGGTGGTACTCGTGCTCCTCGTTCTGTCCATTGTCAAGGCCTTCACCGGCATGTCCTCCGGGCGCTCCTTCAGCGATGGGGACCGCAAGCGCGGCCTGTTCACGATGATCTCCCTTCACCTCCAGCTGGTGCTGGGCTTCGTCCTCTATTTCGGCAAAGGCTGGAGCAGCATGCTGGGCAACCCGGACGCCATGGCGAGCACGGTGATGCGCTTCTTCTCCCTGGAACACATGGCCACCATGACCATTGCTGTGGTGCTGGGGACCTTGGGCTACAGCCTCGCCAAGCGCGCGGACAATGACCGCAGCAAATTCCGACGCCAGGCCATCTGGTTCACGGTCTGCCTCGTGCTCATCCTTTCGAGCATCCCCTGGCCTTTCCGCGAGGGATTCGAAGCCTACGGCTGGCTGTGAAACCCACCTCCCTCCTTTCTGCATGTGCCCTTGGTGCCCTCTTGGCAGGGTGTGGATCCACTGGTGATCCAGTGCCTTCCGAGGGGCCGGGAAGGGAAGTGTCCGAACCCGAGGCCCGGGCCCTTTACATCCGCAAATGCTCGTTGTGCCACGGCGATGATGGCGACCTCGGCGCCTCCAAGTCGCCCATGTTGAGCACCTCCACCCTGAGCCTGGAGGAGCGGGTGGCCCTCATCACCTACGGCAAGGGGACCATGCCGGCCCAGAAGGGGATCCTGAACAAGGCGGAAATCACCGCCGTGGCGCGTTACATCGAACGTTTCCGCAACTGAATGCTGGAGAAACCGCTTGCCCGCAAGGACGGCAAACCCGAGCGCGCGGTCCTGGTCGGCCTCGCCACGCGCGACCAGCCCCGGGAGCTGCTCGCAGAATATCTGGACGAGCTTGAATTCCTCGCCCGGACGGCCAATGCGGAAACCATCGGCACCTTCGTGCAGTCCCTCGACCACCCGGACGTCCGGACCTTCGTGGGCAAGGGAAAGCTCGAGGAGATCACCGCATACATCGAGGAGAACGACATCGACCTGCTCATTTTCGATGACGAATTGAGCCCATCCCAACTGCGCAACCTCGGCGAGGCCCTGCCCGAAACCAAGGTGCTCGACCGGGCCAACCTCATCCTCGACATCTTCGCCCAGCGTGCCCGCACCGCCCACGCCAAGACGCAGGTCGAGCTCGCACAATACCAGTATCTGCTCCCGCGCCTGACCCGGATGTGGACGCACCTGCAGAAGCAAAAGGGCGGCATCGGCATGAAGGGGCCGGGAGAGAAGGAAATCGAGACGGACCGCCGGATCATCCGCGACCGCATCTCCGCGCTCAAGAAGGACCTCTCTGCCATCGATCGCCAGATGGCCACACAGCGCGGCAACCGCGGCGCCCTCGTTCGCGTGGCCCTCGTCGGCTACACCAACGCCGGCAAGTCGACCCTGATGAACCGGCTCTCCAAGTCGGAGGTCTTCGCCGAGGACAAGCTCTTCGCCACATTGGACACCACCGTTCGCAAGGTCGTCGTCCACAACCTGCCATTCCTGCTGAGCGACACGGTTGGGTTCATCCGCAAGCTGCCGCACCAGCTGGTCGAGAGCTTCAAGAGCACGCTGGATGAGACGCGGGAGAGCGACCTGCTCGTCCACGTCATCGACGTCTCCCACCCGCAGTTCGAGGACCACCTCCGCGTGGTGGAGGAAACGTTGGCGGAAATCGGAGCGGGCACCCAGCGCACCATGTTGGTGTTCAACAAGATCGACCAGCTCCAGGACCCCGCCGGCGAGGTGGATCGGGACATGCTGATCGAAGGGCTGCGCCGCCAATTCGGCGGACACGAAGGCCCGGTCCTGTTCCTCTCCGCCAAGACCAAGGAGGGCATGGACAGCCTGCGTGAGGTCCTCTACGCAGAAGTCCGCGAGCTGCATGTGCAGCGCTTCCCGCACAATCACTTCCTTTACTGACCATGCGTCCGACCATTCTCATGTTCATCCTCGGCGTTGCACAGCTCGCCGAAGCCCAACAGGATTACCTCCCCATGCTCGCCCAAGGACGGACGTGGTGCGGCATCGAGGGTGGATGGGTACCCACGCCCGTCACCTATTGGGTCGAGGGCGACACCCTTCTCCCGGACAGCACCCTCTGGCACCGACTGGCCATCCAGTACGAAGGCAGCGCAAACGCCGGCTTTGCCGGATGGTTCCACGAGGACCTCGAAGCCGGCCAGGTCTGGAACCGCTGGGACCTCGACCTTGACGAGGGGACCCTGTGGTTCGATTTCAACCTGCAGCCCGGAGATGTCATGGTGGCCCCGAACTGCGATTGGGCCAACATTACGTGCCTCGCCGTAGAACCCTTCACCTGGACGGACGGGACGGTCAGCCGCCGGCTGACGATGGAACTCATGCCCGGCAATACGGAATTCGTGGAGCATTGGATCGAAGGCATCGGCTCCGAGAACGGGCCCATGGGTCCTGCCGCCTACCTCTGCCTGGCCGACTGGGACCCCCTTGCCGCCTGTTTCATGGAGGGCGGTGCCCTGCGGCACGATTTCGCGCTTGACACGACGTGGCTGCCTTCCCATCCGGGCTGCACCGACACCGTGGTGGTGAACCAACTGAACGAACAGCCTGGGTTGTCCGGCAGCCTTGTGGTCGACAAGGGACGTTTGCGCTGGATTGGCCACCCCGTTCCGGAGACCATTGCATTGTACGATATCCTCGGCCGCAGCCTCGGGTCATTTCCGGGCATTTCCTCATGGCCGATCCCCGCCACGGGCGGTCTCCTCATCGCCACGCTTCCCGATGGACGCCGGCAGAAAATCCGCATTGACTGAACCATGGCAGGCATTCGACAGGAACGCATCGGCGCGCTGCTGCAGCGCGAACTCGGGACCTACCTCCAGCGGGAAGCATCCATGCGCTTCGGCGGGCATTTCATCACAGTGACCACGGTCCGGTTGACCCCCGACCTCTCCCTCGCCCGGGTCTACCTGAGCTTCATGCCGGTCGCCTCCGCCGGGTCACCGGAAGACGGGCTCGCCCTCGTCCAGCAGGACGCCTTTCACATCCGGAAGACCTTGGCCGGCAAGGTGGGCAAGCACCTCCGTAAAATGCCGGAGCTCCGTTTCTTCCTCGACGACAGCCTCAATCGGTATGAGGAAATCGACCGGTTGCTGTCCGACGACTGACCCGTACCCCGCTGCTGCCGCTAACTTGAGCGCGTGAACGTCCCCTTCCGCATCGCCAGGCGCTACTTGTGGGCGCGGAAATCCCAGCGGCTGATCCACCTCGTGAGCGGCATTTCCGTGGTGGTGGTGGCCGCCGTGGCCGCAGCGATGATCGCCATCCTGAGCGCATTCAATGGCATCGAGGCGCTGGTGGAGGACCTCTTCTCCAGCCTCGATACGGAGCTCGCCATCGTACCGGTGGAAGGGCGGGTGATGCCGGCCTCCTGGGTCGACAGCCTGGCCGCCCACCCCGGTGTGGAACACGCTGGGGGCGTGCTCGAACAAGACGTGGTCATCCGGCGGCAGGGACAGCCCCTCGTATGCACACTGCTCGCCTTCGACCTGCCCCACGCCGAACAGACCCTACTCGCTGGCAGGTTGCGCCAAGGCGATGTCTTGCGCGCCGACACTTTGGGCGGTGCCTGCGGCTACGTCGGCCTCGGGGTCGCCAGCCAATTGCGGCTGCCCATCGGGGGTGATGCCCCGGCGCGGCTGACGGTAGCGGCTCCGAAGCGCGGCCGGAGCCTCGGATCGACCCGCGGCATGAACCTCCTGGATTCCGGCATCGAAGACCGCATGGTCGCCCGCACCCTGTCCGTCTGTGGGACGTTCTCCATCAATGCAGAGACCGATGCCCATACCATCGTGGCCCCGCTGGATTTTGCACGTGAGGTCCTGCAGCGGACCGATGAAGTGTCCCGCGTGGAATTGGTGCCGGCCCCGAGCTGGAGCGTCGAGGAACTGCGTGCTTCCCTGGACCGAACACTGCCCGACGGGCTCAGGACCCGCACGCGCCGGGAGAAGAACGCCCTGATCCATGCGACCAGCCGGGCCGAGAAATGGGCGACGTTTGCCATCCTCAGCTTCATCCTGATCGTGGCCGCCTTCAACATCCTCGCCGCGCTGACCATGCTCCTGCTGGACAAGCGCCGCGACATCGGAACGCTCACGGCCATCGGTATGACCGGACGGGAGGTCCGCCAGGTCTTCAGCCTGCAGGGCGTGCTGATCAATGTGGTCGGAGCCGCAGCCGGCATCGGCCTGGGTGTCCTGCTGGTGGTGCTGCAGGACCGCTTCGGGCTGGTTCGGCTCGAAGGCGCGATGGTGCCCGCCTACCCCGTCGTCCTGCGCTTCTGGGATGTGGTCGGCGTGGCGATCGTGGTCCTCGGGATCGGTGGCACCTTCAGCGCCGCCATGGTCGCGTACCTCGTCAGGCGCATGGCGCCGGATGCGGGCTAATTTTGCAGCATGGTCCGCATCGGTCCCGTCGAACTCGGTGAATTCCCGCTCCTGCTCGCGCCCATGGAGGACGTGAGCGACCCACCGTTCCGGACACTGTGCAAACTGCACGGAGCCGACATGATGTACACCGAGTTCATCAGTTCGGAAGGCCTCATCCGCGACGCGGCCAAGAGCCGCCAGAAACTCGACATCTACGAAAAGGAGCGGCCCATCGGCATACAGATTTTCGGTTCGGAGATCGACTCCATGCGCAAGGCGGCCGAAATCTCAGCCGCTTCCGGACCCGACGTCCTTGACATCAATTACGGCTGCCCGGTCAAGAAAGTCGCCTGCAAGGGCGCCGGAGCCGGCATCCTTCAGGACATTCCCAAGATGGTGTCGATGACCAAGGAAATCGTCGACGCGGTCGACCTGCCGGTGACCGTGAAGACGCGGCTCGGGTGGGATGACAGCAGCAAGTACATCGTGGAAGTGGCGGAGCGGCTGCAGGATGTCGGCATACAGGCCATCTCCATCCACGGCCGCACCCGCGCCCAGATGTACAAGGGAGAGGCGGACTGGACGCTGATCCGGGAGGTGCGGCAAAACCCGCGGATGCAGATCCCCGTCTTCGGCAACGGCGATGTGGACACGCCGGAGAAGGCGCTCGCCTACCGCAATGAATACGGCGTCGACGGCATCATGATCGGCCGGGGCAGCATCGGCAACCCCTGGATCTTCAATGAGATCAAGCACTACTTCTCCACAGGCGAACACCTCGCTCCGCCCACGGTCACCGACCGCGTGGAGGCGGCCCGCGCCCACCTCGTGCACAGCCTCGAATGGAAGGGCGAGCGGCTCGGGGTCGTAGAGATGCGGCGCCATTACGCGAACTACTTCCGCGGCCTGTCCCACTTCAAGGAACACCGGTTGAAGCTGGTGACGGAATCCGACCCCGCCGTCCTCCACGCGCTTTTGGATGGCGTTGCGGAGGCCTATGCGGATGGCATGACGCCGGCGTAGATTCGACCTGTGAAATCCGAACGTATCCAAGCCTGGAGCCGCGCCCTCATTTTCTTCGGCATTGTGATGTTGGCGATCGCGATGTCCAGCATTTTCTCGCATGTTGCCGGCATGTTCCTGTTCGGCGGTTCGCCCGGCATCATTCCCGGTGCTCCGATTCCAACAGACGCGGCATCCTGGTGGAACCTCCACATGCAGAGCTTCATCAGCCAGGCCATCGGGTTCGGTGGGGCCGTCTTCATCGCCCGGGCCATGTGGAATGGAGCCGTACCCGCCGGTATGCAGATGTTGCCCGGCACATTGTCTCCGGCCTCCATCGGGCTCATCCTGCTCATGGTGTTCGCCTACGGTCCACTGATGGCGGTGAGCTATGAGTTGAATGTGCTCGCCATCCCGGAAGGTTCGGTAGTGGAATCCATGTTCAAGCCTATGGAGGACATGTTGGAAAAGGTCACCGCTTTTCTGGTCAGGGGAAGCGGAATCAAGAAAGTGGTGATCCTCATCAGCGTGGCCCTCGTGCCGGCGGTTTTTGAGGAATTGGCCTTTCGCGGCGCCCTGCAACCGCTGCTCATCCGGGCCACGGGCAAGGCATGGGTGGGCATCCTTCTGGCGTCCATCATCTTCAGCGCCATCCATTTCCAGTTCTACGGTTTCCTGCCGCGCATGCTGCTCGGTCTGCTCTTTGGCTGGCTGGCCTACCGAAGCAGCAGTATCATTCCGGGCATGGTCGCCCACTTCCTGAACAATGCGGGGGCGGCCGTCACCTTCTGGGTCACCGGCAGCATGGCCGATGACGTCTTTCCGCTGGAGATGTGGACCGTGCTGCTCAGCCTCGTGCTGACCGCGGGGGCCATCGTGGGCTACGACCGGGTGCTCAAGAATTCCCGACCTGCGGAGACCGCATACTGAGGAAGGCCTCAGCGCTCAGCAGATCCTCGGGCGTCGTGATCTTGAGGTTGTGTAGGTCGCCCTCCACGAGTTCCACCGACCGGCCTTGCGCCTCCCAGACCGAGGCGTCGTCCGTGAAGACGGATTGGTATTCCACCCCATAGCAGGCGCGCAAAGCACCCAGGTCGAAAACCTGTGGGGTCTGTACCGCCCGTAGCGTGGCACGGTCCAATGGGGCATTCCCCTCGCTGTCGATGCGCCGGATCGTGTCCTTGACCGGGACGACGGGAATGGCCGCACCCCGTTCACCTGCTACCGTGAAGCAGCGCTGTATGGTCTCCACCTCGACGAAGGGGCGCACAGCATCGTGTATGGCGACCAGTCCGGTCCCTTCGGGCAGGGCATCCAATCCATTGCGCACGGAATGGAAGCGCTCCTCACCGCCTGTAACCACGGCGTCCACCGCCATATCGGGCGCTCCGGCTACCAGCTCCTGCCATTCTTCGTGCAGGCTCTCATGGAGCACCAGCACAACGTGCAGGTCCGGCATGGCGGCCCGGAACCTTTCGAGGGTATGAAAGATGACCGGCCGGCCCCCAAGCGGCAGAAACTGCTTGGCGACCGACCGGTGCATGCGGGTTCCCGTACCGCCGGCGACGAGGATCAGGTGGTGCATCCGGCGGTGGGAGAATTACTGGGCTGCGGCGAAGCGCTCCGCCACGGCGTTCCAGTCGACGACGTTGAAGAACGCCGCGATGTAGTCGGGGCGGCGGTTCTGGTAGTTCAGGTAGTAGGCGTGCTCCCAGACATCAATACCGAGGATGGGGTAACCGCCACAGCCCACACCGGGCATGAGGGGGTTGTCCTGGTTGGCCGAGGAGCAGACCTCGAGCTTGCCGCCGTTGACGCAGAGCCAGGCCCATCCGCTGCCGAAGCGGGTGGCCGCAGCCGTGGAGAAGGCCTCCTTGAAGGCATCATAGCTGCCGAAGTCGCGGTCGATGGCGGCACCGAGGTCGCCGGAGGGTGCGCCGCCGCCGTTCGGCGACATGCTGGTCCAGAAGAGGTTGTGGTTGTAGTAGCCGCCGCCGTTGTTGCGGACACCACCGTTGTCGGCGTGCTCCGCGCAGAGTGCCTCGATGGACTTTCCGGCCATGTCGGTGCCCTCGATGGCGGCGTTCAGCTTGGCCGTGTAGCCGGCGTGGTGCTTGCCGTGGTGGATTTCCATGGTACGCGCATCGATGTGGGGCTCGAGGGCGTCGTACGCATAGGGTAGGGCGGGAAGTTCAAATGCCATGTTGTGGTTGTTACGTGTTGTGGGAGGTCAAATCTAATCCTGTTCGTTTTCGCCTGCGGCTTCGGGGGGCGAGGAGGGCAAGAGCAGCCCCTCCATGTCATCGAATGCGGACCGGGCCGCGGCCCATTCCGGATCCCAATCCAGGGTGGCCCGGTGTCCGGCGGATTCGCCCCACAGGTTGTGGGCCACGCGCTCGACGATCCGCCTGCGCGTGAGCAGGGCCGATCGGGGACGGTCCTCATCCGGGTAGATGGTTTCGTCGAGCAAGGCCTCCACACCGAGGTCGAGCCCCGCCTCCGCGGCCGAGAGAAAATCTTCGACGCTGCCCAGGCCGAGGAATTCGCTGCGGCGGTCCGCTGAGAGCTGGAAGGCGTGCTCCCGGATGCGGCCGCCATAGACCAGCTCGCGGAAGGAGGCCGGAAAGCTCCCTGTGTCGAGTGGAACGAACACATCAGGGGCAATGCCCCCACCGCCATACACCGTGCGTCCTGCCATGGTCATGAAGGCCAACGAATCCACCTGACGAACACTGTCCGCCTCGACGAATTCCCCGCGCGCCTCGCGCTCCAGCCATTCATCCTCGTAGTCGACCCCTTTCCCGTAGGGCCGTTGGATGGACCGGCCGCTGGGCGTGTAGTAGCGGGCGACCGTGAGGCGCAAGGCACCGCGGTCCGCCACGGGGAATTCCTCCTGTACGAGGCCTTTGCCGAACGTGCGCCGTCCGACGACGATGCCCCGGTCGTGGTCCTGGATGGCCCCGGCAAAAATCTCGCTCGCCGAAGCGCTACCCTCGTCCACCATGATGACCATGGGCTCCGTCAGGTAGGCGCCGGGGCGCTCCGTGACGTACTCCCGACGCGGTTGAGCAGACCCTTCAGTGTAGACGACAAGGTCACCCTGCTGGAGGAAATGCTCGACCATGGGTACGGCAGCGTGGAGGTAACCTCCCCCATTGCCCCGCAAGTCGACCACAAAGCGCTCTGCTCCGCTGGAGCGCAGGCCGAATAGGGCCAACTCGAATTCCTCGTGGGTGTTCCGGGCAAAGCGGATGACCTTGATGTACCCCGTCCTTTCGTCCATCATTTCCGCAGCCACCACACTGTGGATGGGAATGCGTCCCCTGCGGATGTTGACATTCAGCGAATCCCCGGTACCGCCCGGTCGGTAGAGCCCGAGCTTGACCTCCGTGCCGGAAGGGCCCTTGAGGAGCTCCATCACCTTGCTGTTGGTAAGGCCCGTGCCGGCGATGGTGCTGTCGTCCACGCTTACGATCCGGTCTCCTGACTGTATCCCGGCCTCCTCGCTCGGGCCTCCGGCAATGGGGGTGACGACCATGATGGTGTCCTCCTGCAAAAGGAACTCCACGCCGATGCCCTCGAAATTGCCCTCCATGGGTTCGGCCATCGCGGCCAATTCGGCTGCGCTGAACCAGTCACTGTGCGGGTCGAGCTCATCGAGAATGGCATCGATGGCCACATCCGTCAGACGCGAGCGGTCCACCGGATCGACGTACATCCGGTCGATGCGGTCCAACACGGAGGACAGGACCTGGCCGGAAGGCAGGTAAGCGGGTTGGCGCAAATCCCAGATGGGCTCTTCCCGGTCCAGCCCGCGGCCCAGGTAGGTACCGAGCATGAGGGCGGCCCCGAGCGCAATGGGCAGCCAGGCACGTGGAACCGGTGGGCGTTCAGTCGACATCCGTGAACCGTACAATTTCAACCCCTGCCTGGTTCAGGAACTGCAGACCTGAATCGTCCTTGTAGGGGGTGAGGTACACCAGGCGCCGGATGCCCACCTGGTGGATGAGCTTGGCGCATTCCCGGCAAGGCGACATGGTGATGTAGAGGGTGGCGCCGGCCGCGGTGTGGGAGGAGCGGGCCAGTTTCGTGATGGCGTTGGCCTCGGCGTGCAGGACATACCAGTGGGTGTGGCCGTGTTCGTCCTCGCAGACGTTGGGGAATCCACTGGGCGTGCCGTTGTAGCCGTCCGAGACGATCATGCCATCCCGGACGATCAGTGCGCCCACCTGCTTCCGGGCGCAATGTGAGAGGGCGGCCCACTCGCGCGCCATGCGGAGATAGGCCCTGTCGTACCGTTGCTGCTTCTCGGCGTCCACGGCACGAAGGTAGTCCGCACCCCCTTCCGATGCCCGTCTTTGACAACGGTTGGGCGAAGAGGCCCACCTTTGCGTCATGCGCATCTATACCCGCACCGGCGATGGAGGGGAAACCTCCCTGTTCGACGGTTCCCGCGTCAACAAGGACGACGCCCGCATCGAGGCCTATGGCACACTCGATGAATTGAACGCGTTCGTGGGCGCCCTCAGCGACCACGCCGTCCTGCACCCCCAGCGCGAAGCCCTCCTGGACGTGCAGGATTACCTTTTCCGCATCGGCAGCATGTTCGCCGACCCGAATGGGCCACGCGAGGGACAACCGCGGGTGGAGCCCGTCGCAGTAGAGGCCCTGGAGCGGTGGATCGATGGCCTCGAGGAAGACCTGCCTCCCCTGCGGCATTTCGTGCTGCCGGGCGGAGCGCCCAGCGTGTCGGCCTGCCACATTGCACGCACCGTATGCCGGCGGGCGGAGCGCAGGGCCGTCGCCCTCGACCGGCTCGTCAGCCAGGACGAGGCCGCCATGCGCTACCTCAACCGATTGAGCGATGCCCTGTTCACCCTCGGCCGATGGGCGGCGGTGAAAGCGGACATTGAGGAGGAAAAATGGCCCCGTGACACCAAAAGCACCCCGTAAGGCGAACATTTTGTGGTTGGTGCGCGTAGGGCTTGCACAGAATTGCGCCCTGTCTACTTTTGCCGCGCCCAAATGTGATTCAACATGTATTGGACACTCGAACTCGCATCTTACCTCGAAGACGCTCCCTGGCCTGCCACCAAGGACGAGCTGATTGACTTTGCCATGCGCACCGGTGCCCCCCTCGAAGTCGTGGAGAACCTCCAGCAGATCGAGGACGACCAGGAGACCTTCGACACCATCGAGGACATCTGGCCCGATTACCCGTCAAAGGAAGATTTCTTCTTCAACGAGGACGAATACTAGCATCCCTGCTTACGCAGTGGCAAGGCCGGCTCCGATGGGGCCGGCTTTTTTTGTCTCCTGGATTTCAGGTTGACACGAATGTGAGGCGCCAACAACCCGCGATGTCCGGGTCCGGGACCAGCCCCTCTGGCACCCGGTCGGGGAAAGCCGCCCGCCATTCCCGCTCCGCTTCACCGGCATCCCCGGTCAGACAGCGGACCACTTCGCAGCCCTTTCCATCTTGGGTGAAGGCCCACAGGCAGGGCATCGGCTCCAGGGCCACGGAATCACCAGCCCCGGTCACGAGCGTACCCGGGGCATCCGGGTCCAGGAAACTCCTGACCTGCAAGGGGATGTCCGCCCTGCGCAGCGGCGCCATGGTGGCGGGGTGGAGGATGCCTGCACCGGCTGCACTCATCCGTTCGGCCGTCCCATAGTCCAAACGTGCAATCCGACGGGCGGGTGGCCAACGCCGCGGATCTCCCGTCATCACGCCGCTCACGTCCTTCCAGACGACCAGCCGATCCGCGCCCAGGGCCTCGGCGATCAGGGCCCCGCTGAAGTCGGATCCTTCCCGGCCCAGCGTGGTGAGCGTTCCGTCCAACGATCCACCCACGAAGCCCTGCGTCAGGTACAAGGCTCCTGTCTTCATGGACATCCGTTGGACGACCCGGTTTCGCGTCTCCTCCAGTTCCACACGGGCCGCACGGTGAGCTGCATCGGTGACGATCAACTCCCAGGCGGACACCCATTCGACCGGCAATCCGAGGGCCGCAAGGTGGGCGTGGACGATGCGTGTGGAGAACCGCTCCCCGAATCCCACCAACGCATCATAACCGCGGCCATCGGCCGCCTGACCCTTCCACTCGTTGAGCGCGGCTTCAAACAGGGCCCAGTCCTTTTCCAGCACGGACCACGGCATGGACAATCCGTCCAGGATTCCAGCGTGGAATTGGCGCACACGCTCCACTGCAGGAATCGCCGCGTCTCCCTGCGGGAGCGCAGCCCAGACCGCCTCCATGGCATTGGTGGTCTTGCCCATGGCACTGACTACGACGGCAAGGCCCACTTCTGCCTGTGCTACATCCGTGAGGATCCGGCCCACATTCCTGACCGCATCCGCATCGCGAACGGAGGCACCGCCGAATTTGTGAACCTCCCTTGTCATTTCTCGGATGCGAGCGCGCGCAAGGCAGCGCCTTCCAGGCGGCCATTGAGCCACTCGCTGCTCACTTCGGCTTCCAACGACTTGTAGAAATCAATGGCTGGGGTGTTCCAATCGAGCACCTGCCACTGCATGTAGGCACAGCCACGGCGCACCGCCTCCGCCGCTACGGCTGCAAAGAGCTGGCGTCCATAGCCCTTGCCCCTTTCGGATTCGGTCACCACGAGGTCTTCGAGAAACAGACACCGGCCGTTCCATGTGCTGTACTTCTCGTAGTGCAGGGCGATGCCCACCACCTCATCCCGGTCTGCAGGCTCCACAACGAGAAGGCCGTAAGCGGGATCGTCACCGAAGCCATCCTCCAGCAGGGTCGCTTCCCCGATGTTGACTTCGTCCAGCGCACGCTCGTATTCGGCGAGCTCGCGGATGAGGGCATAAGTACGGGGAATGTCCTCCGGCGTCGCCGGCCGGACCCTGCCTGCTTGGTTCATGGGTGCAAACGTAGATTGCGGAGCAACATGCCGGAAGGAATCAGTCCGATTGACATCGTCCTCGCCCTGCCGCTCCTCTGGGGGGCGGTGCGCGGTTTCCGCCGTGGACTCATCCTCGAGGTCACGGGATTGGTCGCGCTGTTCCTCGGCGCATACGCCGCACTGTTCGGTTCCGATGTCGCCGCGGAGTGGCTGGATGCCCACTACGCGATCGGCAAGGCCTACATCGGGCTCGTCTCGTTTGCCGTCACCTTTATCTTGGTGGCCGTAGCCGTGCACCTTCTGGGCCGGGTGCTGGAGAAAATCGTGGACATCACGGCCCTGAAGCCGGTGGACCGGCTCGGCGGCATGGTCTTCTCCACGGGGCGGGCCTGGCTGTTCTGGTCCATCCTGCTGCTGGTCCTACAGGGGTCCATCGGCACCGAATGGCTGCCGGCGGATTGGCTGTCAGGCAGTGTGCTGTGGGAGTGGCTCGATGCCACGGCGCGCACCTTGCTGCCCCTCATCGACCCTTGGATCCCCGAAATCTGATGGCGGACATGAAGGAAACCCAGGCGTTCTTGGATGACCTTTCGGCGGACAGAAAGGCCCCGGTGCAGGCCCTGATCGATGTGATCCGGGGCAACCTGCCTTCCGGTTTCCGGGAACATGCCGACGGGCGCATGGTGCATTTCTCGGTGCCCCACAGCCTCTATCCGGCCGGGTACCATTGCAACCCCAAGCAACCGCTGCCCTTCATCTCCGTGGCGTCCACCAAGGGCCACGTGGCCCTGCACCACATGGGACTCTACGCCGATGCCGCGCTGTTGGCATCGTTCCAAACCGACTGGGCGCAGGCAGACCTGGGCAATCCCGACATGGGAAAGGGGTGCATCCGATTCAAGAAGATGGCCGCGCTGGAACAGGCCCTCCCCGTCTTGGGAGCGACCCTCGGCCGCATGTCGCCCGAGGAATGGATCGCGCGCTACGAAGCCGCGTTCAAAGGTTGACCTCCACCCCGAGGTCTCGGCCCATGGCAGCGATGCGATTACCCAGTACCGACCACGCATCGGCGTGAGCCGTGCCTTCGGCCCAATCCCCGCGAACGGAGAAGTAGAACTTGATCTTGGGTTCGGTACCCGATGGCCGCGCCGTCACCAGGGCGCCCTGCTCGGTGAGGAACTGGACGACGTTGGACGCGGGCAGGCCGTTCCAACCGTTCAGGTGGTCGCGCACCTCCACGATGGCCTCCCCGCCAAGGGCCGCGGGGGCGTTGGTGCGGAAGCCCTCCATCATTTTGCGGATCTCCTCCGCGCCTTGGATGCCATCCCGCTTGAGGGAGACAAGGGCCTCGCGGTACATGCCGTAATGCCGGTGCAGGTCGCGGAGCCGATCGAGAAGGGTGCGGCCCTTGACCCACTCCACGTGGGCCATTTCGGCGATCATCGCGGCTGCGGCGATGGCGTCCTTGTCCCGGACCTCATCGCCCACCAGGTAGCCGTAGCTCTCCTCCCCGCCCACCAGGAATTGACCGTGTCCCTCCCGGGCCAAGATTTCCGAAGCGATCCACTTGAACCCGGTCAGCGTCTCCGCGACGGGCACATCGAAGGCCTCGGCGATTTCCGAAATCAAGCGGGTGGTCACGATGGTGCGGGCCACGAAATCGCCTTCCTGCAACCCGTCGCTGTCCGCCTTGGTACGCAGGACGTAATGCACCAGCAGGGAGGCCATTTCATTGCCGTTGAGCAGGCGGAAGCGGCCTTCCGCATCGCGCACCGCCGCGCCCACCCTGTCCGAGTCGGGATCCGTGGCCAGCACGAGGTCCGCCCCGGTCTCCTCGGCCCTGTCGAGGGCCATTTTCAATGCGCTCGCCTCCTCCGGGTTGGGGGATTCCACGGTGGGGAAAGCGCCATCCGGATCGGCTTGCGCCGCGAGGACCTCCACGTTCCGGAAACCACAGGCCGCCAGCGCAGGCGCCATGCTGACCGTTCCGGTGCCGTGCAGCGGGGAGTAGACGATGCCCAGATCCGAACCCTCGCTGCGCAGGCCGGCATCCAATCGGTGTCCGGCAATGGCTGAGTAGTAATCGCGGTCCATCTCCCCGCCGATGGTTCGGATGAGCGGGTCGCCCGCTGCCGCGCGCTTGACGGCGGACAGCCCGTCCACTGCCCGGACGCAGGTGATGATGCCCTTGTCGTGGGGCGGCACGATCTGGCCGCCATCGCCCCAGTACACCTTGTAGCCGTTGTACTCCTTGGGGTTGTGGCTGGCCGTGATGACGATGCCGGCCTGGCAACCGAGGCGGCGGATGGCAAAGCTCAACTCGGGCGTTGGACGCAATCCGTCGAAAACATGGGCCGAAATGCCGTTTCCGGCCAAGACCTCGGCGGCCACCCGCGTGAATTCATCGCTCCGGTGCCGGCTGTCGTGGGCGATGGCGACGGCGATGTCCCCGCTGCATTGGGCGGTGAGGTAATCGGCGAGGCCCTGCGTGGCCATGGCTACGACGGCGGCATTCATCCGATTGGTACCGGGTCCCATGATGCCCCGCATGCCGCCCGTACCGAACGCCAGGTCCTGGTGGAATGCCTCGAGCAGTGGGTTGGCGTCGGCGTCATCGAGCATGGCCTGAACAGCCGTGCGCGTCTCCTGGTCATGGGGCTCACGGGTCCAGGCTTCCGCCCTGGCGCGTATGGCATCAATGTTCATATAGAGGGAATTCAGGCAGGTGGAGTGGCTGCAAATTTCGCATCCAGACAGCGTTTCAGTGCTTCCTCCCACGAAATGGCACTGCGGCCCAACCGTTCGAAGAACCCGCGCTCATCGAGCTTGCTGTATGCGGGCCGCACCGCGCGCGTCGGAAAGGCATCGGATGCGACCGGCTCCACCCGTACATGGGGGGCGCGCAGCTGCATGATGGCCGAGGCAAAACCATGCCAGCTGGTGATGCCGGAATGCCCGTAGTGGTGGATGCCCGAACAAGCCTCGTCCCCGACCATCAGGGCACGGGTCCAGTGCAGCAGGTCTTCTGCAAAGTCGCCGGCATGGGTAGGGCAGCCGAGCTGGTCGTCCACCACGGTCAGGACCTCCCGCTCCGAAGCGAGGCGCAGCATGGTGTTCAGAAAATTCCGTCCATTCCGGTC
>CALKUW010000135.1 GCA_937996585.1 uncultured Flavobacteriales bacterium | reverse complement strand
CCGCTGCCGGGTTCGGGGCCATGTGCCAATCGGACAGCAGGTGCTGGCCCACCGAACCGATGACCGTGACCATGATGCAGGATTCCGCCCCGCAGTCGTCCTCGTTGTACTGCTCGCAGCACACTTCGCAATCCCCTTCGCCGGTGGCGGTCAGGGTGGCGGTGTTGCCGTCGATGACGAGTTCGCCGCAGTCCGAGAACCACTCGACTTCATTGCCATCCGCGACGTCCGCGATGAGGGTCAGGGTACCGTTGTCTGTCATCGTGACCATGCCGGTATCGCCGTCTGCCGTGGCGAGCCCCGGGGGCAGTACGTATTCGCAGGTCTCCGTCATGAAGGGGTGGGCGCAGGCGTCGAAGTTGCAGGCCTCCTCGTCCACGCATCCGTCCGGGTAGCTGCTGGAGGGGGCGATGTAGGATCCGAAGTTGGCGTTGGGGAAGCCGTGGCCGTCCCATTCGACCGACTCGAATCCGAAGATGGTCGAGTTGTAGTTCATCACGGTTCCGCACACGGAGAGTGTGGCGGTGCTCACATCCTGGGCGGCGAGTTCGAAGCCGAAGTAGTTCCAGATCTCCTCGACTTCCGGGAAGAGGGTGAAGGTGAGGGGACCGCCGGCTGAATCCTGCCCCAGCGGAACCGGGAAGTCGTCGTATCCGGCGTAGCCATCGGGACAGGCGAGGAAATCGAAGAGGCCCACGTAGTCCACTTCCTCCAAGGTGAAGAGGTCGGTGTCGAAGTAGTTGCAATCCGCAGCGCCGACGGCGGTGCTGTCATAGTTGCAGGCGAGGGGGTCGTTGCATCCGTCGGCCTGCTCGTACTCGCAGAGGCTGTCGTCCGGGTTGGTGCAGGGCGCGTAATTGAGCGCTTCCGGATCCGGGCAACCCGCATCCAGGGTGGTGGCCGGAGCGAGATTGAAACCGAGGGCTTCGATTTCCCAGTACTCGCCATTCCAATCCGAGGTGATGGTGTTGAGTCCGGCGATGCCGGTCAGTGTGTTTCCGCAGAAGGAGAAGACGGCATTCTGCAACGCGCTCAGGGCCAGGATGCCGTTGAGGGAGGAGAGGAGTCCTTCGGCCACGAGGCCGTTGATGTAGTCCTCGAGGGCGCCATCGACGATGACGGTGGCGGGGGCGCCATCCGGGGTGTCCATGCCCACGAGGATGCCCGCACCGGTCTGGATGGTGCAGCCGATTTCAGGATCGAGTGCGGCGCCGGGCACCAGCCAGATGCCTTCGCTGAGGTCGAAGGTGCCGTCGGCATACAGGCAATCCGCATCGGAGGAGGAAGCCGCATCGTAGTTGCAGGCGAGGGCGTCGTTGCACTCCACCACTGCAGCCTCGACCGTGATGGTGCCCACCATGCCGCTGGCGGCGTGGCTGCCGACACTGCAATCGTAGCTGTAGGTGCCGGGAATGGTGAAGGTGTGGGTGCCCATGCAGACGCCTGTCGCCTCTCCCGTGACGGAGGGCAGGGAGAACACTTCCGGATTGCCGAAGCTCTCACCGGTGATGACGCTGACGTTGCCGTTCACGTCATGGAATCCCCCTTCATTGATCCACGCCACAGTCTCACCGGCTGTGATGACCAGGTCGGCAGGATTGAAATAGAGGTTTCCGGCGAGGACGGTGTGGTCGGCTCCGGTACAGTCCTGGGCGAGAAGCACGGGGCTATTCGCTGCAAGTAGGAGGATGGACAACAGGAAGAGAGGCAGGTTGCGCATGGTATGGGTGGATTCAGGGTCAAAATGCACCCAATCGCGATGGGATGGAGCATATGCCGGTTGAATTTTCCACCGGGCCTCGCCTTGTTTTTGGAGCAGTGCTGATCAGGATCATACCCCAGGATTGCGATTTTCATGTGACCCCATCGTTTTTAATACCAGAAAAGGAAACGTTCGGAACATAATATCGTATATTCAGAACTCTACGTTTACAAAATCGTAGGAGCGGTGGAAACACAATTGTAGGAAGTGTCCTACGAATCGGTGTATCTTTCACACATCAAACGGTTCGGGATCCGTCCCGGCGTTTCTCCAAATCAACCCGCCGTGAAGAAGCGTCTTCCGGTGTAGGCCTCCCAACACACGTCCGGGAGTGCACTTGAAACCTACGAGTGATAGCATCCGAATTCGGTCCAAAACAAGGAAGTCATCGTTCGTAAGATCAGCCCGGCCTTCAAGCCGGGCTTTTCTGTGCGCCCTGTTTCGGGAGCAGACCGAATCCAGTGGTGATGCAGATCAGGTCGTTTGGTCTGTGACGACCTTGTAGGTCGGGTCCTCGTAGTGGTTGACCTCGATGATGGCGTCGGCCCGGTCGAGGAGGCGGCGACAGTCGTTGGACAGGTGGCGCAGGTGGACGGTCTTGCCGGTGGCGGCGTAGCGGGCAGTCACCTTGTTCACCGCTTCAATCGCACTCATGTCGGAAACCCGTGATTCCGCGAAATCCAGCACCACATGCTCTGGATCACCCTCCACATCGAATTTCTCCGCGAACACGGTGGTGGAGCCGAAGAACAACGGGCCGTAGAGCTCGTAGACCTTCCAGCCCTGCTCATTGATGTGCTTTCGGGCGCGGATGCGGATGGCGTTGTCCCATGCGAAGACCAGCGCCGCCACCACGACGCCGATGAGCACCGCGAGGGCGAGGTTGTGCAGCACCGCCGTGACGCCGGTGACGAGCACCATGATGAGTACGTCGGAGGTGGGCATGCGCCGGAAGGTGCGCAAGGAGGCCCACTCGAAGGTGCCGATGGCGACCATGATCATGAGTCCGGTCAGGGCGGCCATGGGCAGCTGCTCGATGAGCGGGGCGCCGAACAGGATGAAGACGAGCAGCATGACGGAGGCCACGATGCCGCTGAGGCGGGCGCGGGCGCCGGAACTGATGTTGATGAGGCTTTGGCCGATCATGGCGCAGCCTCCCATGCCGCTGAACAGGCCGCTGAGGACGTTGGCCGCGCCCTGGGCCACGCACTCGCGGTTGCCTTGTCCACGGGTTTGGGTGATCTCGTCGATGATGTTCAGGGTCAGCAGGCTTTCAACCAGGCCAACGCCCGCCACGATGGCAGCGTAGGGCGCGATGAGGAGCAGGGAGTCCAGGGTGAAGGGGATGGCCGGAATGTGGAAGGGAGGGAAGCCGCCTTGAATGCTGGCGAGGTCGCCGACGGTCTTGGTGTCGAGACCGAGGACGGTGACGATGCCGAAGACGACGAGGATGGCGGTGAGGCCGCCCGGAACGGCCTTGGTGAGGCGCGGAAGGAAGGCGATGATGGCCATGGCGACGAGGACGAGTGCGCCGAAGACGGCGAGGTCGGTGCCCGCGAGCCAATGACCCTCGTCGGTTTGGAATTGGGTGATCTGGCTGCCTCCGATGATGATGGCGAGGCCATTCACGAAGCCGAAGATGACGGGCTGGGGCACGAGGCGCATGAGCTTGCCGAGCCGCATGAAGCCCGCAGCGCCTTGAATGAGGCCGGCGAGGATGACCGTGGCGAAGATGTATTCAGGTCCGTGCGAGAGGGAGAGCTCGGCCAGCACCACCGCGATGGCCCCGGTTGCCCCGCTGATCATGCCGGGACGCCCACCGAGCACGCTTGCCACGAGGCCTACCACGAAGGCGGCGTAGAGGCCGGTCAAGGGGCTCAGTTGGGCGATGAGGGCAAAGGCAACGGCCTCGGGAATGAGCGCCATGGCGACGGTCAATCCGCTGAGGATCTCGAGGCGGTAATCGACGGTCTGCCGGAAGTTGAAGAGGGCGAGGCGCATGGGGTGGTCGGTGCCGGAAAAAGGGCGCAAAAGTACATCCTCGCCTTGAGTTGATGGGAAGATATGTTGGTACATTGCTCGTGAACAAAAACCTATTTGCCATGCGCTGTACTTTGATTTTGTCAGGGGTCATTCTGCTATTGACCAGCTGTACCCACACCACCAATATGTATTCCGGCGCTGAATCTGAGTTCAGTGTCAACTGGGAATCCAACCAGTTGGATTGGGAGAGAAAGGCCGTAGGCCCCATCACCTACAAAACCGTATTTGGAATTCCCATGAAGAGTCGGAAAAATCAATCGACGACGATACTCAATCTAAACGGAACCAATTTGAGGGGTGGTTCTCGCTCCATTACCGGCTGGTCAATGTTGACTTTGCTCGGGTTGAATGCGGGGTGGGTGATGTCCGTAGTCGGCGGGTACGAACCCGATCCTTTTTTGGTCGCGGTCAATGTTGCGGTTTCGGGTGCAGTCAATGAAATGATTTGGCACCCTTTCAATCGCGCCAATGCGCGTTCGATGTTGTACCAGGACTACGGAACCGGGAAGCCGTTTGACGTCTTGGCTTGCCCCACCTTGGTTTTGGAGGAGCAGAGTGGTCTTTTTGGATCGACTACGGTTGGAACCATGGAAGGCTTGGTAGGTCGGGTTAAAAGGGACCAGCTCAAGCCCTGATTATTTGGGACTTGAACTTGATGACGGAGCAGTTGTCCTGTCATCATGGATGGTCAAGACCTGACTGAGCAAGAATTAGACCGCCTGATCGGCATGGCGTGGGAGGATCGGACCCCGTTCGAGGCCATCGAGGCCCAGTTCGGGTTGCGGGAGAACGAGGTGCGCGTCCTCATGCGCCGTCACCTCAAGCCGGGGTCCTTTCGACGCTGGCGCGCCAGGGTCAAGGGCCGCTCCACCAAGCA
>CALKUW010000134.1 GCA_937996585.1 uncultured Flavobacteriales bacterium | reverse complement strand
CAGCGACCGAAGGAACAACGCCCGGAGCGGAGCACCGTCCGCCACTTCCGTGGACCCCTGGAACAATACAGGGGCTGAAGAGGTGGCCAACAGTGAGAGCGGCTGCCTGACCATTCGACGGGCCAGGCCCATCAGGCCCAGCAGCACCGGTCCCAACGTGGCACCGATCAGCAGGACATGCAGCCACTGGGCGAGGCGGTTCATCGCACTGCCCGCCAGCACCCAGGTCGGGTAGTCACGGAATTGGACCAAAACCGGTTCGCCCTTGACGCGGTGCCAAGCCCATGCCTCGCGTACCAGTCCGGAAAGCCCTCGGCGGAGCATGCCCCAGCGGACCGCCATGCCCAGCGAAGCCCCCCACACCAGACCCGTCGTGGCCAACGGAGTGGCCAGGGCGAGCTTGACCCCTTCAGAGGCCAGCGGTCCAGTGGCCTGGGCAGCAGCCACCTTGCCGGCATCGGCCTTGCGGTGATGCCAGTATTCCAGCAACCGGGCATGGGCAGCCAGCGCGCACAGGATGGGCAAGGCGTATGCGATGGGCGTCCAATGTGTGAGTTCGTATTGCGATGCCACCAAGGATGCAGACGGGACCGCGATGGCAAACACGACAAGGCCGGTCACCGCAGCTGATCGCTGACCGGCGGCAAAGAGTACCCGCGCCTCCGTACCTGCCTTCGGCAGCATGAGCGCCTGTTCGTATTTGCCCGTCCCCAAGACAGCCGCCATACCGGTGACGAGCGCGAACATCTCGAGGTGGGCGAAGGCTTCGGGCGAGTAAAGCCGGGTGAGGACGAATGCGGCGGCAATGGTCACCAGCTGGCCCGCCAGCGAGCCCCCGAGCAGGGTCGCCATCCGCTTCAGCATGGCGGGTTGAAATTGCCTTTTCCGTGCACGGCATCGAAGGTACTGCTCCCTCCTGCGCGCACGGACCATTCAACTACCTTCAGGGCATGCACGCCATTTCGCTCACCGAAAAGTTTGGTCTGTTCGAGGACCAATGGAGTCCGAAAATCATTGCCCAGCTCAATGGTCAGGACGTCAAGCTCGCCAAGATTCAGGGGGAGTTCCTCTGGCACGCCCATGACGAGCAGGACGAGCTGTTCCATGTGGTGAAAGGGCGGATGTCCATGGAGTTCCGCGACCGCAAAGTGGAAGTAGGTGAAGGCGAAATCATCGTCGTGCCCAAGGGGGTGGAGCACAGGCCCGTGACCGATGGGGAAGTGTGGATCCTGCTGTTCGAGCCGCAGGACATCCACCACACGGGCGGGGTTCAATCCGACCGCACGGTCGAGAAATCGGAATTCATCTGAACGCCAAAGGGGGGCAGATCAGTCGTGCTTGACCTTGACGTCCTCGCCGAGCATGCCCTTGATGCGGGTGATGGCTTCGGGTGAGATCGGGTTGCCCTTGATGTCCACCGTCTTGAGCTCGATGCACTGGGTAAGCGAGGCCGGCAGGTCGGTGAGGTTGTTCTTTCCGACGAACAGCTTTTTGAGGGCCGTCAGGTTGCCCAGACTCTCGGGGAGGGCGCCCAGCTCGTTGCGCTGGGCCACAAGGGTCTGTAAGCTGGCGAGGCGGTCGATCTCCGGCGGAAGCGCCCCGAACTGCATACCGCTGACGTCGAGGTAGACGAGGTCGGGGATGGCCAGGATTTCCTCCGGGAAGGGGCCGCCGACGAGGTCCGCATCGTAGATGGGACTCAGTTGGAGCATCATGCCCCCGATGGTCTGCTGGAGCCTGCCGCCGAGCCGCTGCTCGAGGCTGACCTCACTGGCCTCTCCTGCGGCGGCCTCCGGGCTGTCCGCCACGGCGTCGGCTTCCCATGCCGCGATGTCGCGGCCGATTTCCGTGTAGCGGTCTTCCGGCACGATCATGGACACATCCTTGTTTTCGGAACGCTTACCGACGACGTTCTTGATGTCCGGTGCCTTCTCCGTCGGGGTTTCCGGATCCCAATCAAAGGAACCGTTGGCGGCCAAGGCGCGGCGGCGCTTCATCAGGCGGTTCTGCAGTTCGTCCAGGAAGGCCTGTTCCTCGCCCGTCGGGAGCACGAGGGCGCGGGCATCAGAGATGGCCTGGGCACATTCCGTGAACTCGTTCCGGTAGAGGTGGGCCTGGGCGAGGTTGAGGTGCAATCCAAGCGCCACCGCCCGGGTGACCTGTGCCTTCTTGTCGATGAAATCGACCTTGGCCGCCCACTTGCGCCAGGTGTCAATGGGGCTCGACAACGCATCGAAATAACCGTTGTCCCAAGCCTCAAGGGCCACATCGCGGGCGGCGTCCATCTCCGGATAGTCGTGCTTGCCCTTCCCCGAATACATCGCGATCTCCACTTTGCCTTCAATGAAAAAGAGTCGGGTCTCGAGCTCGTCGATCACATTGCTGAGCTGCTTGAGCACAGCTTTCCGACGGAAGAACCTGCTCCCCTCCTGGCCTTCGAGCCCTTCCATGACCGCCTGCTCGCTGTCGAACTTCAGGCTGCCCTTGGAGTAGGAGAAGCTGCCCTTGCTGGATTCGATCTTCGAAATCTTCTCGTTGCCGTAGCGGACGCTGAGCGGTGCATCGATCTCGAAGGCGTCCCAGACCTCGCCCTCCGGCGATGCGATGCGCACCCGCATCGGCAGACGGCA
>CALKUW010000133.1 GCA_937996585.1 uncultured Flavobacteriales bacterium | reverse complement strand
ATCCTCCATGCGGAACCAACTCCTTCAAGAGGCGTCAACCCGTGGAACCCGTCAGGTGGAAGACTTCCTTTCCGACCACATCCGATGAGCATCCATCGGGCACATACTTCCTACATGTGGGCTGTCCTGCAGCTCATCCTGATGGCCTGGCTGTTCAGCGGATGCGCGGGCAGCAAGGGCTCCTCCGCTTCTGCCCCGCCCCCTTGGGTTGCGGAGCGTCCCTTGTCGCCCTCCCATTACATCGGCATTGGAAGCGCCGCCTTTCACGAAGGGCAGGAAGCCGCGATGGAAACCGCCAAGAAGCGGGCCGCGGCCGACCTCGCCTCCGAGATTGCCGTCAAGGTGGAAAGCGCCTCCCTGCTGGAGAGTGCCGAAACCAACGGGCAGGTCTCCGAGGAATTCTCAAGCTCCATTTCCAGCCGGGCCGAGGAACGCATCACGGGTTTCGAGGTGATGGACGTCTGGTCCGACAAGGAGCGGGTTCATGTGTATTACCGGCTGAACAAGGCGCGCCATGCCACATTGAGGGAAGCGCGACGCCAGGAAGCACTGGCCGCCGCGGTCATTGAATACGAAGCGGGACGGAACATCCTCGAGGAAGAAGGCATGGTGCTGATGGCGCTGTCCCATTGGAGCCGGGGCATCATGGCCCTTGAGGAATTCTGGAACGAATCCAACCGGGCGGTCATTGGAGATGCCGAGGTGAACCTCGAATCCCACTTGCTTACCGCCATGCGCTCCACCATACAGGGCATCCGGATCCAGCCTGCCGTGGATGAAGTGGTCCTGACGGCGGCCGGACGCTTCAAGTTCCCCTTGGGGCTGCACGCCACCCTGGACGGTCGCAGCATGGCCAGTGTACCCTTGGCATACCAGTACCACAATGGTACCTACCGGAAATCGGGCACCGAATTCACCGATGGCGAGGGCATGGTCGTGGCCATTGTCTCGGGGGTCAAGCCCAACAGGCCCGACACGGACTTCAAGGCGGGAATCGACCTGGACCGCATGTGGCGCCAGGCCGAAGTCGACCCGACCGTCGCCTCCCTTTGCGGCGAGCCCGTCACCCACCGTGTGGCCCTTCCCGTTCGCGTGGAAATGCCCCGCATCTTCATTGGGGTCGATCCTGCATCCCCATTGCCTGCAGAGCAGATCGGAGGCCCCATCCAGTCCATGCGGGGGGTCCTCATGGATGACGGATTCACCGTGGTGGACCAGGCAGATGAAGCCGAGTTCACCGTGCTGTTCAACCTCCGCTCCGAGGTACGGCCACCGGTCAGTGACCTGGGCAACTTCCACACGGCCTACATCGAAGGGTCCGTCATCGTCCGCGATGCCGACGGCAACCGGGTCGATGAAGAACGCATCAACCGGACCAAGGGCGTTCAACTCAGTGCAGCAGCAGCGCTCAACCTCGCTCTGAACAACGCCGCGGAGGCCATTGAAAAAACCCTTGGAAACAAAGTGTCTGCCGCGCTCCAATGAAGAAGTTGGCACGATATTCGTAACTACCCTATCAAACCCACAAACCCCTACCCATGACCCGTTTTACGATCTTATCCTTCGCGGGCCTGTTGATCGGCCTGACCACCCTCACGACCGGATGCAAAAAAGGCAAGGACGTCGTCAAGCCGAAAGGCGAAGTGGAAATCGTCGAATTTTGCACCGGCGATGAGTATGAAAGCGACAGCAAGCACTTCCGGTCCAACGGAACCGGTGAGAGCCAGGACCGTGAAATCGCCAAGAAAAAGGCCCGTTCCAACGCCTCCACCCGCCTTGCACAGACGGTGAGCGCCACCATCAAGGCCGTCACGGACAACTACGTCTCCAGCACGGAATTCAACAACCGGGAGGAAGCAACGGAGTCCTTCAACGAACTGGCCCGCTCCGTGGTCGACCAGGAACTGCGCGGTGCCATCGCCATCTGCGAAAAACTCACCCAGCGCGAGAACGGTGTCTACGTTTCTTACGTGGCCCTCGAGCTCAGCGGTGAGAAGTTCGCCTCCAAGTACAACGAGAAGATCTCGGAGGACGAGCGCATCATGGCCGAGTACAACTACGAGCGCTTCAAGGAGACCTTCGAAGCCGAAATGGAGAAGTTGGGCAACTGATCCCAGTTCCGTGACAACATTTGAAAAGGGCACCTTCGGGTGCCTTTTTCATTTTCGCAGGGTATCCAGCCAGGCCTTCAGCAGGTCCCGCCCACCGGGCGTCAGCACGCTCTCCGGGTGGAACTGGACCGCATGGAGCGGCAGGTCGGCGTGCAGCATGGAAAGGCCCACGGCCGGTTCCTCCTCCACCACCGAGGTGACCCTCCACACCTCCGGTAGTGCCCCGAGGTCTGCACACCAGCTGTGGTAGTGCCCCACCTCGAAGCGGTCCCCCAGGCCCACCAGGATGGGGTCATCCCCAGTTCGCAAGGCCTTGGACGCCATACCGTGCCGCACGGCTTCCATTTGCCGCAGCCGACCACCGCTCCATTCGACGAGGGCCTGCAGACCGAGGCACACACCGAGCATGGGGTAGCGTGGAGCCCAAGCCTCCACGAGGCTCAGGAGCCCCTCGGATTCGCCGGGCAGACCGGGACCGGGCGACAGCACGATGCCATCGCATCCACGGGCATCCTCCACCGCCCATTCCGCCGCCTGACGCACCTCCACCTCGGCACCGAAGCGGCCCAGGTCATGGGCGAGGTTCCAGGTGAATGAATCCCGGTTGTCCACCAGAAGGATGCGCAGGGACGACATGCTGCAAAGGTTCGTCGAAGCGACCGATACTTGCACCATGTCCAAACCCATCGCCAGCTACAGCTCCTTCCGCCGGTCAGACAGCACCGTTTATTGCAGCGGCCAGATCCCGCTCGTCCCCGAGACGGGTGAACTCCTGAGCGGCAGCATATCCGAAGAGGTCCACCGCGCGATCGACAACCTGGCCGCCGTTCTGTCGGACGCGGGTTCGGGACTCGACAAGGTGGTCAAGACGACCGTCTTCCTCATCGACCCCCGCGACTATGCCGAAATGGATGCCGCCTACCGCGAGCGGTTCGCCGATCCCCTGCCGGCACGTGAGGCCGTCTTCGTCGCCGGCCTGCCCAAACAGGCGCGCGTGGAAATCAGCGCCATCGCCTGCGATTGAACCCGACCTGCCGCAGCCCTGTTCTCTTTGAAGTACCCATGGAATTCCTGCAGAAAATCCTCCACTACGCCAACCCCCTGAACCTGTTCCGCAAGAGCGAGGGCGAAGGGGTCAACCTGCGCGTCATGCACGGCATCAACAAGGTCTCCATGACCATGTTCCTGTTGTGCGTCATCTACCTGCTCATCCGCACACTGAGCAGGTAACCCGCTCCAGGTCAGCGGATCAAGCCGTCGCCCTGGAAGCGCTTTTCCAACTTGACATCGCGCAGAAGCGCTGACTTCACCGCGAGCCTCAACTGCAGGCTCTGCTGGAATCCGAAGGGGACCCACCGCGCAGAGAATTCCCAGCAGTGGAGGTCCCAGATGACATTGATCTGCGTGTTGGTGAATTCCCCCGCCGTGAAATCGTAGCCGGATCCGACGCTCACGCTCCAATCCTCGAACAGCGTCACATTGCCGTTGAAGGTGAGGTTCTGCGTCAGGATGGCCGTGTCCGCCTGAAGTTCCGACCGCCAGTTCTTCTGCAGCCGCATCGTGTAACCCGCCCGGATGTTCCAGGGCGTCTCCCCCTGCCCGGACCAGCTGCCATTGACCGAGGCGTTGGCCCGCCTCAGGCGCAACGGGGCACCCCCATCCTCCCACAGGAACCGGTCAATCCTCGCGCCCGTGCTGTCCCTTTCGTACATGCTGTGGGCGAATCCGATGTTGACGGGAAAGCGGCCAGCAATCGTCGTGAAGGCCGAGCCGCTGACGTCGCTCCACCTCAGGGAATCCGCCTGCAAGTTGTGGCTGGCGCGCAAGGAGAGGTTGTCGATGATGCGCACCTTGCGGGTCTCCCCATCCCTGTCGCGCACCTTGGCCTCCAGGTTGTTGTTCAACGTGAAGTTCAGCGCGCCCTGCGCATTCAACTCTGCCGGCGTGTAGAGCCCCGGCGCGAGCGGGTCGTAGACCTCGAGGATGCTCCCGTCGAGCCCGACCACCGTATCGCGTTGGCTGAACACCGGATTGTAGCTGAAGCCGACCTGTGGCGTGATCACGTGGCGGATGGCCCGCAGCCGTCCGTCCCCCCTGTTCTGGAAGGTGCCATAGAATTTGGTGTTCGCACTGATGCCCATGCGCCAATCGCCATCGGCATAAAAGCCCGGGATGGTGTCGGTGATCACGCTGTCCGGCACATCGGGACTGACCGCCTTGTTGAGCGCGCTGAAGTTCCAATAGCCGTTGTACGAGACGTTCGGAGTGAAACTGACGAAGCCCGCCTTGATCTGCGTGGAGGCCGTCGCGGTGTGCTTGACCCCCGCCTCGGCCCGCTCGATCAGCCCGGCCAGACCCTCATCGAACAGGGTCGAGTCCACCCCCGTGATGCGCTGCTCCGACTTCAAGGCGTAGGTCACACCGATCCGGTCGTACCAGCCTTTCTTGATGGCATCCGGTCGCAGCAGCTCGGAAATCGGCAGTTCGAATCGGCTCACATTGATGCCCACCGACGGCACGACGAGGTCCACACGGCCCGTGCTGCTGTTCTGGTTGTGGCGGGCAGTGGCGGTGATGCTGACCGGTTTACCGGGCAGGGAGGCGTTGTAGTTGATGCTCGACGAAAAGGTGTTGGAGAGGTAATCCTCCTGCGTGCTGTTGAGCTGGGACCGGAAATTCCCGCTCGACCCGAAGTTCACATTGGCATTGAAACGGCCATTGGGGCGCGCCTTCGGGTCCTGGCTGTGGCTCCAACGGACGAAGAACTCACTGCGCCGCGTCGCCCCGGGATCGCCGGCCGTTCCGCCGGAGACGATGCTCGACCGGGAGATTTGCAGGTTGCCATTGAAACGGTAGCGGTAACGGTACTGGGCCGTACCGGCGAGGCGCCAGGTGCCGCGGCTGTACAGGTCGCCCTGGATGCGGGCGTCCCAGTGATCACCGAGCGGCTCATACCAACCGAGGTCCTTGATGAAGTAGCCGAGGTCGCGTCCATTTCCAAAGCTGGGGAAGATCAGTCCACGGCTGCGCTCCTGCTTCTGCGGAAACCAGAAAAACGGCAGGCCGAGCGGCAACGGAATCTTGCGAATCTTGACGAACATCGGACCGCTGACCACCTTCTCATCGGGTACGAGCAGACCGCGCGTCAGGTGGAAATGGAAGTGCGGACGCTCCGCATCGCAGGTGGTGAACTTTCCGCCGCGCAGGAAGATGCGGCCATCGGGAAAACGCTTCGCCCGGTCCGCGTGGAAGGTCAGCTCCCCCTCCTGCGTGATGGCATGACGGCTCAATCCCTTGCGGCTGTCCAGGTCGTAGCGCAGGGCATCCTGGGTGAAGGACTTTCCGTCCTGAGTGAAGGCCGGGCGGCCCATGAGGGTGCCGGTGCTGTCCGGAATGCCCTCCGCCTCGATCTCGCGTTCCGCGGCCAGGTAATCGACCCGCGCCGCCTCGAGGACGATGCCCGCCGTCTCGACCTTGGCCTGACCGCACAGGGCCACCCGCTCTTCCCGGACCTCGAACACGATGCTGTCCACCGCCTGGTACGCGATGGCATCCGGCACGTCCGGCATGAGCGAATCGGCCGGCGGCGACCAGGCCACCGAAGGAAGCACGGGGGCCGGGTGCCCCGCCGGGCCTGCCGGGCCGACGGAATCCGGACGGCTGCGCAACGTGAATCCCGTCAAGGAGGCGGCGCCCTCCACACCATCCGCCGCCAACCGTCCCAAAGTGGCCAGGTCGGCAAAATCGCCCGATGGGGCCTCAAAAAGAACAATCGTTGACAGGCCGGCCGAGTCCAACCGCATCCGGATTTTGGAGCACAGGGCGCGGTTGGCCTGTGGCAAGGGCAAGGGCAGGCTGTCCGCTTCGGCCTGGTTCAACGCCGCGCTGTCGGGTTCGGCGAAATACAGGGTGCGCCCATTGCCGGTAATGACCACCTCATCGAGCGCCCCGTTGCGAAAGCTTCCATCCAGGTTACGGCCGGCGACCTGATGGTGGAGTCCTTCCTGCGCGGGGCTGGCCACAAAAGAGTGCCCCCTCACTTCCAGGCGCTCGGGACCGCCTTCCGCCAGGAACAGTCGGATGGAATCCCCGGTCAACTGATCCGCGCCACTCCACAGGACAGGCTCCCCTTCGAGGTCCACGCGGTCATCGGCCTCCGACCACAACAACCGCTCCGCCGCACCCGTCACATCGTCCGCATGCAAAGACGCTCCGCCCGGTGCCTCCAATGAACGCATGCCGGCAGAGTCCGTCGCAATGGCGATCTCCGGGCCGCGCACCAACAGGGGCGCACCGTCCTCATCGAGCCAGGCAGACGCTGCACCGAACAGTTCCACCCCACCGGCCGCGCCATCCGCTTCCCGGACGAACACCACGGAATCACCGCGCAACCGATACGTATCCGCCGAGTCCGTCAACAGTACCAAACCCACGGCCAGACCGGTTGAATCGGCAAGGACGAGGCTGTCCCCATGCACTTGGAGTGCCCCATCGATGAACATGGCCTGCGCCGTGGTATCGCCCGCAAACCAACCTCCACCGGCCGTCAAATCCCATTCACCCCTGGCGCAGTCCACCCCACCGGAAGGGTAGCGTACCTCGGCCTCGCCGGGGAACACCAGCCGCCGATCGCGTGGATGGTAGCCTATGCGCTCCGAAGCTGCCGTCAGCGTATCCACGGTCATGTGCACATCCCCGAAAAAGTCCATGCGGCCCGAATCGCGGTCGTAACGGCCGCTGCGGCTCTCGATGCGCTCTTCCTCCGTGGTAACCACCCCCCCGCCGGCAAAGCGCGCCACGCCCGACCGGAAATCGTACGTGGTCCTTCGGGTCAGCAAGGTCCGCGGCGGGCCATCCTCGGATGAATCGATGAGGCGCACCTCCGGTCCGGTCATCGTTCCCATGCCGCTGTCGGGATGCAGCGTCAACCGCTCCCCGAACAAACGAATGGGGCCATCCTCGACACGAACATCCGACATCATGGTGAAGGCCCCATCCACATGGCGCCATGCACTGTCGCAGCGTACCATGGCGCCATCCACCGAAAGCTGGACATCACCCAGCAGTCGCTGTCCATCCACGATGGCGGGGTCCCGCGTGATCTCATCCGCGCGTTCTATGCGCACCTCGACCTGCTGGGCACTGCCGCCTGCAGGACCGAACAAACCCAGGACCAGCACCGCAGCACAGACAAGAAAACGGGGGGCAACCGCGTTGCACACGTGGGGAACAACGCGGAAAAATCCCGTTCGGTATGCGATTCTGATTGCCAACAACGCGTGGCGCAAATTCGGCCCGAAAGGACCCGCGAATGCCCGTCAAATCTAGATACTTTTCACCCTGTAGATGAGCAGGAAGTCCACATGTGAACCGTTCGGCCTCCGGAGTGCCCCGCGACACGCGAAACGCGCAGTGATGGCCGGCATGGCGCTGGTGCTGATCGCGGGCAGCGCATTCCACCCTCCCGTGGAACCGGCCATGACGGTGGTGATCGATGCCGGTCACGGCGGCAAGGATCCGGGCAACCTCGGGACAGGACGCTACAAGACGGTGGAGAAGGACATCACCCTCGCCGTCGCGCTGAAGACGACAGCGTACATCGAGGAGCGCATTCCCGGGGTCAAGGTCATCATGACCCGCACCGGGGATACCTACCCGGAGCTGCCCGAACGTGTCCAACTCGCCAACAGCAACGAGGCCGACCTCCTCCTGTCCATCCACTGCGACAGCTTTGCCAAATCCTCAGCCTACGGCAGTTCCACCTTCGTCATGGGGTTGGAGAAGAGCGAAGCGAGCCTACGGGTGGCTCAGAAAGAAAATGCCGTTCTGTTCGAAAGCGGCGGAGCCGAAGCCCTCGGGTTCGACCCAGAGGATCCCGACACCTTCATTGCCCTCGCCCTGCGCCAGGAAATCTACCTGGACCGCAGCCTGCACATGGCCAACCTCGTCCAGACCCAGTTCCGGGAACGCGTCGGCCGCAAGGACCGAGGGGTGCGTCAGGCGGACTACTATGTGACGGCCTATGCCAACATGCCCAGCGTGCTGGTCGAGCTGGGCTTCCTGACCAATCCCGACGAGGAGGATTTCCTGCGGTCGGAACAGGGACAGGACTACATGGCGAGCGCCTTGTTCCGGGCGTTCCGCAGCTACGCCCAGCAATGGTTCAGCCTTGAAGCCGCAGTGCAGGAGTCCGAGCCGGAACAAGAGGGAGGAAAGGAAGAGACAGCAGCTTCGAATACGGACGACGACACCCCGGCATCGCCCTCTACCACCCCGGGTTGGTTCGCAGCCCTTTCCGGAGAATGTGAGACCGGAATCTGCTTCTCGGTCCAGGCCGCCAGTTCCCGGCGGGGCGGCCCATTGGAAGCCGATGGTCACCCCATACCCCATGTCACATCCGAAAAGGTGCGCGGCGTGCATAAGTACCGCGTCGGCTCATCCCCTTCCTACGCGGACGCTTGCCGTATGCGCGATACCTTGCAGGTGAACGGTTATCCGGATGCTTTCGTCGTGGCTTTCGAGAACGGAACCCGCATTCCTCTCGAAGATGCCATGAAGCGGCAGCGGAATTGACACACCAGTAGATGCAGAAAGGCAGGGAAATCAAAATCGGCATCTTGGTCATCCTCGGGGGTGTCCTTTTGGTGCTGGGCGTGAACTACCTGAAGGGATTGAATCCCCTCGGAGGTGGTCGGGCGTTCCATGCCATCTACGAGAACATCGATGGTCTGGCCGTATCCAATCCCGTGGTGGTCAATGGGTTCCAGGTGGGCCAGGTGGCCAGCATCGAATTCGCCGCGAGTGGCAGGGGAGCGCTGGACGTCACCTTCGTCATCGAGGAGCCCAAACTGCACGTCACCAAGGACACCAGGGCCAAGATTTATTCCAATGACCTCTTCGGCACGAAGGCCATCGAACTGGTCGCCGGAAGAAGCACCGAACTCGCCGTCGCCGGGGATACCCTGACCTCCGACATCGAGATGGGCATCACGGAAGCGGTGAAAATGGAACTGGTGCCCCTGCGTCAGAAGACGGACCAGCTCATCGCTGGTGTCGACGAGATCCTCATCAACCTGCAGACCGTCTTCCAGGACAGCGCCACACAGGGCCTGCCCAAGGCCTTTGAGAGCATCCAGCGCACCATGGAGAACCTCGAGAGCACCTCCGCCACCCTCGACCTCACCGTAGAGGAGAACCGGGCGGCGCTGAAGGGCATCGTGAACAACATGGAGGAACTGACCGGTTTCGTGAATTCCCAGCAAGGCGCCCTGTCCAATGCGCTCGGCAACTTCAGCCAGATCAGCGATTCCCTGGCCAACCTCCAATTGGCCTCCACCCTCAAGAAGGCCGACGCTTCCATCACCGAGCTGAACCGGCTTCTTGAAGGACTCAACAATGGCGAGGGCAGCCTCGGCCAACTCCTGCAGAACGATTCCCTGCACGACGGACTCATCGCCACCAACAAGGAAATCCAGCAACTGCTCAACGATTTTTACCTGAACCCCCAGCGCTACGTCAACGTCTCCGTCTTCGGCCGGAAGGAAAGCCGGAAGATGAGCGAAAAAGAGCTCGAGCGCCTGCAGCGCCTCATCCAAAGCGAGCTCGACAACCGCGCCCCCGACGGGGAATGACCCACTGCTGACTGCACCTGACCCCATGATCGGACAACTGGTTTTCCTCGCCATGCTCGGTACCGCGGTGTTCTTCTTTGCCCGCCGCATCCGTCAGATCAACCGGAACATCAAGTTGGGCCAGGACGTGGACCGTTCGGACCGGCCCGGAGATCGATGGGCCACCATGGCCCGCGTGGCGATGGGGCAATCCAAGATGGTGGTGCGTCCGGTGGCCGGACTGATGCACATCGTCATCTACGCCGGTTTCATCCTCATCAACATCGAGGTGCTGGAGATCCTGATCGACGGATTGTTCGGCACCCACCGCGTCTTTGCCCCCTACCTCGGTGGCCTCTATGACATACTCATCGGCAGCTTCGAATGGCTTGCGCTGGGTGTACTCGTGGCGTGCGTGGTCTTCCTGGTCCGCCGCAACATCCTGCCCATCGCCCGCTTCCGAAGTCCGGAAATGACCGGTTGGCCCAAGAACGACGCCAACATCATCCTCGTCGTGGAGGTGCTGCTGATGTTCGCCTTCCTCTCGATGAATGCCGCCGATGGTATCGCGCAGGCACGCGGACTGGACCACTACATCGCCGCCGGTTCCTTCCCGGTGAGCCAATGGCTGGTGCCCCTCTACGCCGGGTTGTCCGACGCCGGGGTCATCGCCATAGAGCGCGGCGCCTGGTGGTTCCACATCGCAGGCATCCTGGCCTTCCTCGTCTACGTGCCCTATTCGAAGCACTTCCACATCTTCATGGCCTTCCCCAATACTTGGTACAGTGACCTGACCCCCGCCGGTCGGTTGGACAACATGGCCGCGGTGAAGAAAGAAGTGGACCTCATGATGTCCGGGGACCCCTTCGCCGCTCCGGCCGAGCCTGCGGGTGACGTGGCGGCGGAACCGCCCAAGTTCGGCGCCAAGGATGCCGACGACCTCACGTGGAAACAGCTGATGGAGGCATACAGCTGCACGGAATGCGGGCGATGCACGTCCGTCTGCCCGGCCAACGCGACCGGCAAGCTCCTCAGCCCGCGCAAGGTCATGATGGACACCCGCGATCGGATCGAAGAAATCGGCCGGGCCATGGATGCCGCTGGAGGTCAGCGCACGCAAGACGGCAAGACCCTGCTCGGCGACTACATCACCGAGGAGGAACTGTGGGCCTGCACCAGCTGCCAGGCCTGCGTGGAAGCCTGCCCCATCAACATCAGCCCCATGGGCATCATCCTCGACATGCGGCGCAGCCTCATCATGGAGGACTCGAAGGCGCCGGAAGCCATCACCTCCATGTTCAACAACGTGGAGAACAACGGTGCCCCCTGGGCCTTTCCCGCCACCGACCGCGGCAAGTGGGTCGACGAACTCTCCACCGAATCCTGAACCCGAACGACATGGCATTGACCGTTCCCACCCTGGCCGAAATGACCGCCCGCGGAGAGGCGCCGGAAGTCCTCTTCTGGGTCGGCTGCGCCGGTAGCTTCGACGACCGGGCCAAGCGCATCACCAAGGCCATTGCCCGCATCCTCACAGCGGCCGAAGTACCATTCGCCGTACTCGGTGCTGAGGAGAGCTGCACGGGTGACCCCGCGAAGCGGGCGGGCAACGAGTTCCTGTTCCAGATGCAGGCTGCCCAGAACATCGCCGTCCTCAATGGCTACGGTGTCCAGCGCATCGTGACCGGTTGCCCGCATTGCTTCAACACCCTGAAGAACGAATACCCCGAACTGGGTGGGGAATACGAGGTGATGCACCACACCCAGTTCATCCAGCAGCTCATCAGGGACGGCCGGCTCAAGGTGGCCGACGGCCAGCCCTTCAAGGGCAAACGCATCACCTTTCACGACCCCTGCTACCTCGGACGTGGAAACGGTGAGTACGAAGCGCCCCGTGCCGCACTGCAGGCCCTCGATGCCGATCTCGTGGAGATGCGCCGCTGCAAGAAGAACGGCTTGTGCTGCGGTGCCGGAGGTGCCCAGATGTTCAAGGATGCCGAAAAGGGCAACCGCGAAGTCAACCACGAACGTACGGACGACGTACTCGAGACCGGCGCCAAGGTCGTCGCCACCGGCTGCCCCTTCTGCAATACGATGATGACCGACGGTATCAAGAACGCCGAAAAAGAAGGCGAAATCGAAGTCAAGGACATCGCCGAACTCATCGCCGAGGCCGCCGACCTCCTCTGAGGATTCGGACAGCTTTGAACCCCACAGCTTGCGGCTATCTTGCCGCCCCAAATCCAGACCATGGCCCTACTTGAAGGAAAAATCGCCCTGATCACCGGCGCCTCCCGCGGCATCGGGAAATCCATCGCCCAACGCTTTGTGGAAGAAGGCGCCACCGTGGCGTTCACCTATCGTTCCAGCGAGGAGAAGGCACGCGCCCTTGAGGCCGAATTGACCGCATCCGGGGGCACGGCGCGCGGCTTCAAATCCGACGCCGGCAGCCTCGCCGAAAGCGAAGAACTCGTGAAGGAAGTCGTGGAGGCCTTCGGCACCGTCGACATCCTCATCAACAACGCGGGCATCACCCGTGACACCCTGCTCATGCGCATGTCCGAAGAGCAGTGGGACGAGATCATGCAGGTCAACTTGAAGAGCTGCTTCAACCTCACCAAAGCGGTCATGCGCACCATGCTCAAGGCCCGCGCCGGCAGCATCATCAACATGTCCAGCGTAGTGGGAATCCAGGGCAATGCAGGCCAGGCCAATTACGCTGCCTCCAAGGCCGGCATTCTCGGGTTCACAATAAGCGTCGCCTTGGAGCTGGGCAGCCGCAACATCCGTTGCAACGCCATCGCCCCGGGATTCATCGAGACGGAAATGACCGATGCACTGGACGAGGCCACCGTACAAG
>CALKUW010000132.1 GCA_937996585.1 uncultured Flavobacteriales bacterium | reverse complement strand
GCGGGTGTACTTCCAGCGTTCGTCCCGGGTCGTGGGGTAGCTGATGCGCTCCAGCGCTTCAACAGCCATGGATTTGCGCTCCTTTGCGATGTCGAGGTGTCCGGCTGAGCGGGCGGCCTCGATGACCCTTTCCGCCAGGGCCGCAGCCGGGGTGAGGGTCGTTTCGGTCATGATTGCGCGGTTTCGGCGCCGACGATCCAATCGTAGCCCTTCTCCTCAAGTTCGAGGGCCAGTTCCTTTCCACCACTGTGGACGATGCGTCCGCCGGCGAGCACGTGCACATGATCCGGCACGATGTGGTCGAGCAGCCGCTGGTAGTGGGTGATGACGAGGAAGCTGCGTCCGGAGTCCCGCATGGAATTCACGCCGTGGGACACAATGCGCAAGGCGTCGATGTCGAGTCCGCTGTCGGTCTCGTCGAGGACGGCCAGCTTCGGCTCGAGCATGGCCATCTGGAAGATTTCGTTGCGCTTCTTCTCTCCACCGCTGAAGCCTTCGTTGACGGAACGGTCGCGCAGCTTGCCGTCGAGTTCCACGAGTTGGGCGCATTCCTTGACCTTGGCGAGGAAGTCCTTGCCGGAAAGGGGCTCTTCCTCGCGCTGCTCGCGGATGCTGTTGATGGCGGTGCGGAGGAAGTTGATGTTGGAGACGCCGGGAATCTCGACCGGGTATTGGAAGGCGAGGAAGATGCCGGCGACGGCGCGTTCGGTGGCGTCGAGTTCGAGGAGGTCTACCCCATCGAAGGTGATGCTGCCCTCGGTGACTTCGTATTCCTCGCGGCCGGCCAGGATGCTGGCGAGGGTGCTCTTTCCGGAGCCGTTGGGCCCCATGATGGCGTGGACCTCACCGGCGCCGAGCTCGAGGCTCAGTCCCTTGAGGATGTCCGTGTCGCCGATGCGGGCGTGGAGGTTGTCGATCTTGAGCATGGTGGGGGTTCAGCCAACGCTGCCTTCGAGGGAAATGGTCAGGAGTTTCCGTGCCTCTACGGCGAACTCCATCGGGAGCTTGTTGAGGACCTCCTTGGCGTAGCCATTGACGATCAGGCCGATGGCCTGCTCTTCGGTCAGGCCGCGCTGGAGGCAGTAGAAGATCTGGTCCTCTCCGATGCGCGAGGTGGTGGCTTCGTGCTCCACTTGGGCAGTCGGGTGTTTGGACTCGATGTAGGGGAAAGTGTGCGCGCCGCTCGTGTCGGTCATGAGCAGGGAGTCGCACTGGGAGAAGTTCCGGGCATTCCGGGCGCGGGGGCCCATCTGGACGAGGCCGCGGTAGCTGTTCTGGCTGCGGCCGGCGGAGATGCCCTTGGAAATGATGGTCGAATTCGTGTTGGCTCCAAGGTGGATCATCTTGGTGCCGGTGTCCGCTTGCTGGGCGTTGTTGGTCACGGCGACGGAGTAGAATTCGCCGACGCTGCCATCGCCTTTGAGGATGCAGCTCGGGTATTTCCAGGTGACGGCTGAACCGGTCTCGACCTGGGTCCAGCTGATCTTGGCGCGGGTCTCGCAGATGCCGCGTTTGGTCACGAAGTTGAAGACACCGCCCTTGCCCTCCGCGTCGCCGGGGTACCAGTTCTGGACCGTGCTGTACTTGATTTCGGCGTCGTCCTTCGCGATGAGCTCGACGCAGGCGGCGTGAAGCTGGTTCTCGTCGCGCTGCGGGGCGGTGCAGCCCTCGAGGTAGCTGACGTAGCTGCCTTCTTCTGCCACCACCAATGTCCGCTCGAACTGTCCGGTACCGGCCTCATTGATGCGGAAGTAGGTGGACAGTTCCATCGGGCACTTCACACCCTTGGGGATGTAGCAGAAGGAGCCGTCGGTGAAAACGGCGGAATTCAAGGCGCTGAAGAAGTTGTCCTTGACCGGGATGACCGTGCCGAGGTGCTGGCGGACCAGTTCCGGGTGCTCCTGGATGGCCTCGCTCATGGAGCAGAAGATGATGCCGAGTTCGGCAAGCTTATCCTTGAAGGAAGTCGCCACGGACACGCTGTCCATCACGAAGTCCACCGCCACGCCGGACAGGCGCTTCTGCTCCTCCATGGAGATGCCCAGTTTGTCCATGGTGGCCCGGAGTTCGGGGTCGACCTCATCGAGTGAGCCCAGCGGAGCCTTGGACTTGGGGGCGCTGTAGTAGCTGATCGCCTGGTAGTCGGGCTTCTCGTACTCGACGTGCGCCCACTCCGGCTCCTCCATCTGTTGCCAGATGCGGAAAGCCTCCAGCCGCCAATCGAGCATCCACTGGGGCTCGTTCTTCTTGGCGCTGATGAAGCGGATGATGTCCTCATTCAACCCCGGAGGGGCCTTGTCGGCCTCGATGTCCGTGGTGAATCCGAATTCGTACTCCTTGCGGGTGAATTCGTCCAACAGGGGATTTTCTTCGGCGGCGCTCATTCGGTTGGTCTCTTGCCTCATATGGAGAAACTCTCTCCGCAGCCGCAGGTTCTGTTGGCATTGGGATTGTGGAAGATGAATCCCTTTCCGTTGAGGCCGCCGGAGTATTGGAGCTCGGTGCCGACCAGATACAGGAAACTCTTGCGGTCTACGACCACCTTGACGCCGTTGTCTTCGAAGGTCTGGTCGCCTTCCTGCATCTCATGGTCGAAGGTGAGCTCATACATGAGCCCACTGCACCCACCGCCCTTGACGCCCACGCGGACGAAGCTGCCCTCCGGGCAACCCTCCTCGGCCATCAGGCGGCGAACCTGGTCGCGTGCATTCTCGTGAACGGTGATCATGCGCTGGTCAGTGGCATCCCTACGGGATGTCCGGCAAAGGTAGTGCGGCTATTTGGACGCGTTCCAAATAACGAATGTCAAAGTTCGCGGGCGCTACCTGCGGAAATCAGGCGTCGGACTTCAGGCCATCCCACCCTTGGGCCTTGAGTTCGGTCTCCATGCCGTTCCGGGTGATGAGGGTCCGTTCCTTCGGGTCGTCCGTCATGTGGCCGATGATGGAGAACATCGGGTGGTTGCGGATGTCCTCGTACCGGTCCTGGGGCACGGTGAACAGCAACTCGTAGTCCTCACCGCCACTGAGGGCGCACAGGGTGGGGTCCAGGTTGAATTCGCGTGCGGTTTCGTACATCTGTTCAGCCATGGGAATCTTCTCCTCGTGGATGCGCACGCCGCAGCCGGACTGGGCAGCGATGTGCAGTGCTTCCGAGGCAAGGCCGTCGGAGATGTCGATCATGGCGGACGGTACCAGCTCCAGACGTTGAAGTTCAGTGATGACGTCGGTGCGGGCTTCCGGCTTGAGCTGCCGTTCCAGCAACGCTTCATGGCCGGTCAGGTCGGGCTGGGCGCCGGGCGCCTCCTTGAAGACGAGCTTCTCGCGCTCGAGGATTTGCAATCCCATATAGGCTCCGCCCAGTTCGCCACTGACGACGAGCAGGTCCCCATCCGACGCCCCTCCGCGGCGGACGATGTCGTCTGGCAGGGCCTGTCCCATGGCTGTCACCGAAAGGACGAGTCCGGCCTGGGAGCTCGTGGTGTCTCCACCGACGAGGTCCACCTTATAGCGCTCGCAGGCCAGGCGCATGCCGTCATACAATTCCTTGACCGCTTCGACACTGAAACGGTTGGACAGGGCGAGCCCTACGACAATCTGGGTCGGGGTCCCGTTCATGGCGCAGATGTCGCTCAAGTTGACCACCACCGCCTTGTATCCCAGGTGTTTGAGGGGAACATAGGTCAGGTCGAAATGGATGCCTTCGCACAGCAGGTCCGTGCTGATGAGGGACCGTTGACCCGGCAGTGCTGAAATGACAGCGGCGTCATCGCCGACCCCAAGGTGCGTCTCCTCGCGGTTGTGCTTCATGCCCTTGGTGAGTTCGGCGATGAGCCCAAATTCTCCCAAAGTCCCTATTTCCGTGCGCTCTGCGTCCATTGGGCAAAGCTAACCCCATGAAAAATTCTTATATTTATGTCATTCTGTTGGATTCATGCGCAATCTGTTCCTCCTGCTGACGTTCCCCTTGGTTCTTGGTGCTTCCGCTCAAACGGCGGTTTCGCTGCGGATCGACCACAAGGCCGGTCAGGCCGAATTTGACGGCTCGGAAGGCTGGGTCACGCCCATGGGTGAGGAAGTGGAGATCGACCGTCTTGAGTATTACCTCAGCATGTTCACCATCGTGCACGACGGTGGTCAGGAGACGCCCATTGAGGGGGCCTACGTTCTGGCGGATGCCTTTGTGGACGAGGTGCACCCCCTTGGTGAAGTCAGCGGCGTCGAAAACGTCGAAGGACTCAAGTTCAACGTGGGCATCGACGCTGAGAACAACCATGCGGATCCCGCCCAATGGCCGGCGGACCACCCGCTCGCGCCCCAGGTGCCTAGCATGCACTGGGGATGGGCCGGAGGATACCGTTTCATCGCCCTGGAGGGTGGAGCGGGCATCAATGGCGTCGTCGCCCATGAAATCCACGCTTTGGGTGATGACAACCACACTGCGGGCGAAATGGAGGTGCTTGCCACCATCGAAAATGGCGTACTCATGCTT
>CALKUW010000131.1 GCA_937996585.1 uncultured Flavobacteriales bacterium | reverse complement strand
TTCGGAAGGACGGCATAGAGGCGCCAGGTCGTCTGACCGGCGAGGTCGCCCGAAGTGTGGACCACGTGCTCTTCCAGGGAGAGGGTGACACAATCTCCGCCGCCGGCGGAGGCGTCGTAGTTGCACGCCGTGACGTCGGTGCAGAGGTCGATGTCGTCGCATACACCGTCGCCGTCCACATCCGTGCCGGATCCTCCGCACACGCCACAGGCGTCCAGGGTGGCACATGCTTCGGTCGGGTTGGCGTCATAGTTGCACGCGGAGACATCGGTACAGCTGTCCACATCGTCACAGATACCGTCGCCGTCCGTATCGGTTCCGGAACCGCCACACACGCCACAGGCGTCGAGGGTGGCGCAGGAACCGTCATCCACGGTGGCGGCAGCGCTGTAGTTGCAGGCCGTTGCATCCGTGCAGCCCGGGATGAGCTGATAGTAGGTGCCAGCCGCCTGCACGAAGACAAAGCCGGACAGTTGGTCCGTTCCCGCCGTCGCACTGGCGACACTGACCGTGGCACCATTGTCCGCAGTGGTCATGTTGAGGTTGGCGAGGTCGTCGTTGTAGACGGCGATGTTCACGATGCCGCCACCGTTGATGACGTCATCTCCGGCTCCGTAAACCTGCGTGAGGGACCCGTTGGGGTCATCCGTGTCGCCAGGGTTGTTGCCCGGGATCAGGCCCAGGTCCGAGTAGTAGGAACTGTTGCCCGGCACGGCGGTATTGCCCGTAGCGGCCAGGTCCCACGTGATGCCGGAGGTGAGGTTGCCGGCGTTGATGTCGGTGTCGACATCCTGGAAGCTGTTGTTCGTGATGGTCGTGATGGAGCCCGCAGTCGGTACCCCGAGAGAAAGGCCGCTTCCGCAATCCGTGAAGCTGTTGCCGTCCACGCTGCAGGCGCTGTTGGCATACCCTTCGAGGTTCATGGCTGCACGGCAGTTGGTCAATGCGTTGTTCGAAATGGTCACGGCCGCACCGCCGCCATTGAGCCAGATACCGCGTCCCCAGGCTGCGGTGGTGTAGCGGTCACCATCGGTGAAGGAGCCGTCACCGGAGAAGCTGTTCTCCGTGATGGTCATCGTTCCGGTGGAAAGCACCGCAGTGTAGATGGCAAGGTCGTTCAGCCCGCCGGTGTTGCCGCCGGCGATGCTGGAGACGAAGCGGTTGTTCCGGATGATGTGCCCGGCCGCTTGATTGACGAAGATGGTGCTCGTCTGCGCGGGATTGTTGCTGAGGAACTGGAGGCCGTCGAGGGTCACCGCCGCCGAAGCGGAAAGGGTGTGCTCTCCGTCGATGATGGCCTCGGCACCGCGCGTGCCATCGTGTGCGACGCCTGCGTTCGGACCGTTGATGGTCAGGCCCTTATTCAGGGACAGGTTCTCCTCGAAGGTCACTGCGGCGAGGGTGATGACATCACCTGCGGTGGCAGCGTCAATCGCGTCCTGGATGGTGGCATAAAAGACACCGGTGGTGGTGTTGACCACATCCGAGGCACAAGCCGCGTTGCCGGGGTCGTTGTAATTGGGCGCGTTGGTGTCGGTACAGTTGTCGACGTCGTCACAAACGCCGTCCGCATCCACGTCGGCGGCACAGGATCCGCCGCACACACCGATGGCGTCGGTGGTGTAGGCGCAGCTGCCGTCATCTTCAATGGCGTTCGGGTCGAAGTTGCAGGCCGTATTGTCCGTACAGCCGGAATAAGGCGGGCAGAACCCGTAGAACGTCAGGTCGACGGAGTAGTTCACCGTACTCCCTCCGTTCCAACCGTTGTAGATGCCGACCACCCAGGTGCCGTCTCCCGAAAGATTGCCGGAGGAGACATCAATGGTGGCGGTGTATGTTCCGGGGGAAGTGGAGACCCAAGAGGCAGGGAAACTGCCCATGTCGGGGAAATTGAACGTAAGGTTGCGTCCTCCCCACTCGACGTAATTGTCTGCAGGATCCTTCAGGTACATCAGCAGGTCGCCGGCTTCACTGGTCGTGCTGCTGCTGTTGTCGAAGATCAGCGTGACATCGACGCTCGAGGCGATGCCGTTACCACTGAATCCATAACTGCTGCCCGCACCTGGGGACGGAGCGATGTTGATCGTGTTCAAGCTGATGGTGCCACTGGCAGAGGGCTGGACGGTGCCGTTCGGGCCGCATTCGTAGCAGGCATCGGGGTAAAGGCAGTCGCCGCTGCCCGTGGAGGTGGCGTCGTAGTTGCAGGCTGCCGGATCGTTGCAGTCGATCAGGGTCGAAATGGACGCCTGAGCGTCACAGCTGCCGATGCAGGAGGCCGCGGCAATCGTGGGTTCCAGGGCATTGTCCTCCACGATGGTGTTGAACGTCATCGAAGCCGAACCACCGGTCTGCTGGCAGTAGCTCATGATGGTGCTCGATGTGTTCGTGGGGTTGTTCGTGTATCCCGTGCAATCGCCTTCGAGGTCGGCACAGTTGTCGATGGGGCCTCCGGGCCAGCCGCACCAATGGGTGTGGTTCGCTCCGCAGTTGTGCCCGATTTCGTGGGCTACGACGTAGGGGTTCCAGGTGAATGACGACAGGTCGTAGGTCGTGGCTGAAGTCATGTTGCCCGAAACGCCACAGTTGAAAGTACCGTCGCACAGTGCGCTCAGGTAGGCGATGCCGCCGGTTCCGATGTTGGTGCGCAGCGTGAAGAGGTGCTTCAGATCAACGGGAACGGCGGTGAAATCCGGATTGGATGCCCACTCATCGCGGAAGGCCGCGAGGATGCCGCTGCCGTCGTTTGTGACGGAGAGGTAGGGGTCGGGAGCGACCCATACGTGCACAAGGCGGGCCTGCAGTGTCACGATTTCAGCGGCTGTGCTGTTGTCCAGAAGTTCGGCGCGGTAGATCTGGTCCACGGCGGAAAGGACGGCCAGCGCCCAGTCTACCGAAGTCTGCACATCGAAGCCGAGTGCCTGGTAGGTGTACTGGTCGATGTCGATGCCCATCTCGAGACAGGCCGGGTTCAGCATGGCGGACATCGCTGCGGGCTCACCTCCCGACAGTTGCGTCTCTGCCACTTCATCCAAGGCGCAGGAGAAGGTCTGCTGGGACTTGGAATCCGCCAATTCGAAGATGGCATGCACCCCCTCCTCACTTCGGGGGTTGATTTCAAATCCCTCACCATCCTGCTGGAAGGACGCCAAAACATGGTCCTCCATCAGTATCAGCACGCCGCTTTGGCCGGCTCCGCTGAGCTCGTAGGTCGCAATGTTGCTGTCATGGTCCACACCGTGATGGCCGGATTCGTCGGTCACCGTGACTTCGAATGCGTCTGAACGCACATCGAAAGCCGACCACTGCAGCGTCTTCTCTGTGCCGTCCGGGAAGGGGAGCCGGAGCGAGAAACGGTCAGGTCGCTCCTGCTTCAGTGCCTGGAACTCCTCGGAAATGAGCATCAGACCCTTGCTGGATTCGGTTTGGTGGGTGGGAACCAGTTGGGAAGGAAGGGCGCTGTTTCCGAAAAGGACCCGGGGCAGTTCCGGGGTTGGACCTTGTCCTTCGGCCAGCGGTTGCTGGGCGGAGGCGGTGATACAAACAGCAAAAAGAGCAATAGCCCAAGTGAGGTGGGACAGGCGCATGGTGTGAATGGTTAAGCAAGCAGACCTGTGACAATTCACTCGGTCCTAAACACTAAAATGCATGCTTGAACAAGCTCACCCACCTATCCTACGGACTTATCAGAACATTCCTACCCTTTTAGAATTAGTATTATAATAAGCTCTGTAGGTAAAATATAAATATTGAGCTTGTAATCCGGTCACATTACGCCCACTACATTTCCCCGTCCTTCCCTGACCAGGACCGCCTCGCCCGAGGTACAGTTGATGACGGTGGAAGGGTCGGGATTTCCAAGCCCGCCAGCAACGGTCCAATCGACCTTGTGTCCCACGGTTTCGTAGACCAAACCGGGGTCGGTGACATATTCCACCTCGGGACCGTCCCAGCGCACGGAACCGACCACCAGCGGTGCCCCGAGCGTATCGACGATGGCCTTGGGAATGGCGTGGTCGGGGATCCGGATGCCGACCTCCTTCTTGTGTTTTCCGAAGATGCGGGGTACCCGGATGCTGGCATCGAGGATGAAGGTAAAGGGGCCGGGCAGGGCCCGCTTCATGAGTTTGAAGACCGGTTGTGGCAGCGGGGCGACGTATTGGCTCGCCTGGCTGAGGTTGCTGCAGATGATGGAGAAGTGCGCCTCCTTGGGCGGCAGGTTCCGGATGGCGGACATCTTTTCGACGGCCTTGGCCGAGCCCAGTTTGCAGGCATAGGCATAGACGGAGTCCGTGGGAATGACGATGACCCCATCGTCGTTCAGCACCTGGACGACCTGTTCAATCTTTCGGGGCTCGGGGCTTTCTTGGTGGATGTCGATGCGCATGCCTTCAAGGTCGGCAAAAGCGCCTTTCGCCCGACGTGAGGCGCGAACAATCAGCCCGCGCAGCGCACGCAGGTCACTGCGCCGGGCATCAGCAACAGGCGCCCGGTAGGGATGGCCTCGCCGCACCGGGTGCACAACCCGAAGCGGTCGTCGTCCAGGCGTTGGAGCGCCCGATCCAAGCCTTGCCGTTGCTTCTCTGCCTGCCGAAGGGCGGCCTCGTTGACGGACTTGTTGTTGATGGCGTCCATCCGGCTGACGCGGCCGATGGCCTCACTTGGGGGAATGGGCTTCGTCAGCTCACGGTATTCCTCAATCCGCTCGTCCAATTGCGCCGCTTTCTTGGCAATGGCCACCCGGATGTTCTCTTTCTCTTCCTCGGAAAGCATGCGGCAATTAAACGCATCTTTCGCTCATGCGTTCGCCCAACATGCGATTCACCCTCCTCCTACTTTGCCTTTGTCTGACCTTCATCGCCCATGCGCAGCCCGAGCTGTCGTCCTGGTTGATCAACACCGATGGAGCTTCCGGCCAATATTGGAACGGGAACAACCTAGTCGAGATGTTCAATGTGTGCGACGTACAGCTGGTCCAGTACAGCGCCGACAACGTCTACGTCAACGCCAGCGGCATCCCGCGATACGCTACGGCGCCCTTCCCGGATGGCAACCCCTCCCTGCCCACTGCCCAGGATTACCTGTTTCAGATTCCCCGCAACCCGCAGGAAGGTCCGGCCGGAGGCACGCCAACTGGCCTCGGTCACACCGGGGTGCTCATCAACGGGGTGGTCATTTTCAATGCTCAGGATGCGTTCAGCTACAACAACCAGGGCTACTGGCACCAGAACGGGGGCTTCTTCGAAAATGACGGATTCGACTGCGCGAAGGGGCATCCGGCCATGGGGCAATACCACCACCACCAGGTGCCGACACGCTTCGATGACAGCCTGGATCCCACGAGCGATGTCTGTGACGATTTCCCGAGCGACGCCCTCTTTGCCATCGACACCGAGGCCCACAGTCCGCTCATCGGCTTCGCCTTTGACGGATATCCGAT
>CALKUW010000130.1 GCA_937996585.1 uncultured Flavobacteriales bacterium | reverse complement strand
CCACTTCCCCTTCACGCTCATCGGTTGAAGGTCAATCGCCGGCCGGGCAGGGACTGCCCTGCTTCGGGCTCCAGCACGCGTTCGCCATCCCAGACCTGGACACCATTGACCCAGGTGCCGACGACCCGCGCGGAAAAACGGTCGCCGGTGAAGGGCGACCAACCGCATTTGCTCAGGATGCCGGATTCGGTGACCGTCCAGGGGTTGTTCGGGTCGACCAGCACGAAGTCGGCGGCGTAGCCGGGGCGCAGGAAGCCGCGGCCCTCTATTTCGAACAGCTCGGCCACGCGGTGTGCGGTCAAGCGCGGAATGTCGGTCAGGTCGAGCCATCCCTGGGCCACCCCTTCGTAGAGGGCCACCAGGGCGTGCTGGACGAGCGGGCCGCCGGACGGAGCCTTCCAATAGGTGTTCGCCTTTTCCTCGACGGTGTGGGGTGCGTGGTCGGTGGCCAGGACATCGATGGCGCCGCCGGGCTTCAACGCGGCGCGGATGGCGGCGCGGTCATCGGCGGTCTTGACGGCGGGATTCCACTTGATGCGGGTGCCGCGCTCGGCATAATCGGCATCGGTGAACCACAGGTGGTGCGTGCAGGCTTCGGCTGTGATGCGCTTCTCGGAGAGGGGCTTTCTGCCGTCGAACAGGCCCAGTTCCCGGGCGGTCGAGATGTGCAGGACGTGGAGCCGTGCGCCGGTCCGCGCTGCGAGTTCAACGGCGCGGGACGAGCTGCGGTAGCAGGCCTCCGCACTGCGGATGATGGGGTGCTGGGCAATGGGCACATCGTCACCGAACTGTTGCCGGGCATTGGCGGCGTTGGCCCGGATGGTCGCTTCGTCCTCGCAATGCGTGGCGATGAGCATGGGGCATTCCTTGAAGATGCCCTCCAGCACGGCCGCGTCGTCCACGAGCATGTCGCCGGTGGAACTGCCCATGAAGACCTTGACGCCACAGACGTTTTTTGGGTCGGTCTTCAGCACTTCGTCGAGGTTGCCGTTGGAGGCGCCCATGAAGAAGCTGTAGTTGGCCGGACTGACCTCGGCAGCGCGGTCGTACTTGTCCTGCAACAGCTCTTGCGAGAGGGCCTGCGGGACGGTGTTGGGCATCTCCATGAAGGTGGTGATGCCGCCGGCCACGGCGGCCCGGGACTCGGTGGCGATCTCGGCCTTGTGGGTCAACCCCGGCTCGCGGAAGTGAACCTGGTCGTCGATCAGGCCGGGCAGCAGGTGCAGTCCGGTGCAATCGTGGACCTGGGCGCTGGAGGCCTTTTCTGTAATGGCGGGGACGGCGTGACGGTGGAGGTCGGAACCGGTGGCGAGGATGCGGTCTCCTTCCACGAGGAGGTCGGCCCGTTCCATGCGGCCTTCATGGATGAGGGTGGCGCCGGTGAAGAGGTGGGTCATGGGTTGTCCTGGTCCTCGTTGGGCACGATTTCGAAACGCCGCATCTGTAGCACGCCGAGGAAGGCTTCGCGAAAGATGTTGAGGCTCATCTTGGACGTGCCGAATTCGCGGTCGACGAAGGTGATGGGCACTTCGACGATGGGGAAGCCGAGCCGCTTCGCATTGTACTTCATCTCGATCTGGAAGGCGTATCCAACGAAGTGGATGTGGCTCAATCGTATGGTCCTCAGCGTCTCGGCCCGGTAGCATTTGAACCCGGCCGTGGGGTCCTTAACGCCCAAGCGCAGTACGGTGTTGACATATAGGGAGGCACCATAGCTCATGGCAATGCGGTGCCAGGGCCAGTTCGACACGCCGCCGCCCTTGGTGTAGCGCGACCCTACCGCGACCCCTGCGCCGTCCATGCAGGCTTCACGCAGGCGTTCGAGGTCCTTGGGGTTGTGGCTGAAGTCGGCGTCCATCTCGAAGAGGTACGCGTAGCCGGCCTTCAGTCCCCACTTGAATCCGGCGATGTAGGCGGTGCCGAGCCCGAGCTTGCCGGACCGCTCCAGCAAGTGGATGCGGCCTTGGTACCGGGCCGCTGATTCCCGGACGAGGTCCGCTGTGCCGTCGGGAGAACCGTCATCGACGACCAGCACGTGGAAGGGCTCACCGCGCCTGGGCTCCAGGCCCATGACGGTGTCGAGCATCCGGGTGATGTTCTCCTTCTCGTTGTAGGTCGGTATGATGACGAGGCTGTCGGACACGGCAGGTGCAATATCGTTCAGAGGGACATGCGAAGGAGATTCAACTCCTCATCAGTGAGCATGCGCCAATGGCCCCGGGGAAGGTCCTTCTTGGTCAAGGGCCCGAGGATGGTGCGGGCGAGGCGTTCCACGTCGTAACCGAGGTGGTTCAGCAGGCGGGTCAAGGCCTTGGGGCGGTTCGAGTGGATCTCCACACCGATTTCACGCGGCTTCTTGTCGGCGTCCACGAAATGGGCGGCCTCCAGCTTGTAGTGCTGCCCTTCCACCTCCACGCCTTCGACCATGGCCTTCAGGTGCTCCGGGTGCATCTTCTGCTTCAGGCTCACGTGGTAGAGCTGTCGGAAACGCGTGCCCGGCATGCGCATCCGCTCTGCGAGCTCGGCATCGTTGGTGAACAGCAGCAGACCGGTATCCATGCGCTCGATCTTGTCGATGGGCAGGATGGTCTCCTTGCTGGCATTACGGATGAGGTCCATGACGGTGCGCCGCCCCTGCTTGTCGCCTGCTGTTCCGAGGAAGTTCTTGGGCTTGTTGAGGATGAGGTAGCGCTTGGTCTCCGGGCGGATGCGCTGGCCTTCGACGATGACCTCGTCGGTGCGCATGACCTTGGCGCCGAGTTCGGTGATGACGGTACCGTTGACCATGACGGCTCCGGCGGTGATGAGGAGGTCGGCTTCGCGCCTGGGACAG
>CALKUW010000129.1 GCA_937996585.1 uncultured Flavobacteriales bacterium | reverse complement strand
CTTTGACCTGACCGTCGACAAGCGCAGCCTCGATAAGATCCTGCTCGTTCGCACGGGTTGGGATCGGCTGGCGGGCCAGCATGTGGTGGAGCGTTACCTCGAAACGCTGCGTCCCTTCGGCCCGGCGTTGGATCGGCTTGCGGAGTCAGGGGATGACGGCAGGTTGCGCCTGCCGGTGGTGGCGTCCCCCAATGCTCCAGCCATGGGCAATGGAAAGCGGGCGGTGCTGGCATTGGGTGCGGCCCACAGCGGAAAGGCCATCCCTGAATTGCACTGGCAACAGATCGTCAACGGACTCCTTGATGCCGGGCATGGCGTACACCTCATCGGCGGGCCGGAAGAAGTCGCGCTCGCAGACCGGTTGGTCGCTGAAGCAAGCCATGGAACAACCGCAAACCGAAGCCTGTCCAACGGTGTAGGAGACACCTGGTCGGACACCTTCCAATCCATCCAGGAGGCGGGTGTCCTCATTGCGGGAGATACGGGGGCCATGCACGCCGGATCGGCGCTACAGGTGCCCATGGTGGTCGTGTGGGGATGCACCTCACCGGCGTTGGGCATGGGGCCCTGGCGCGCCCACCCGGACACGGTGGAACTGGAGCCGGCCGGTCCCGAGCGCAGCCGTCCCTGCAGCAGACTCGGCGACCGCTGTCGTCACCGCACCCCCTGCATCCAGCGGGTATTGCCCGAACGCATCCTCAACGCCGCCCTTGGCCTGCTCAGTCGAACAGCGCCTTGAGTTCTGTGGCGTCACTGGGCTTCATTTTGCCCGCGAGGATCAGCCGGAGTTGACGGCGGCGCAGGGCACCCTCGAACCGCCGGTGTTCCTCCTCCGTCTCCGGCACCAGTTCCGGGACCCCGATGGGGGCACCCAGCTGGTCGACGGCGACGAAGGTGTACATCGCCTCATTGGATTTCGAACGCTCGCCGGTCGCATTGTCCTCCACGAAAACTTCCATGAACACCTCCATGGAGCTGCTGAAGGCGCGGCTGACCTTGGCCTCGATCGTGACGGTGTCACCGAGTCGGATCGGCCGGTCGAAGGAGACGTTGTTCACCGCGGCGGTCACCACGACGCGGCGGCAATGGCGGTTGGCACTGATGGCGGAGCAGATGTCCATCCAGTTCAGCAGCTGACCGCCCATGAGGTTGCCCAGGACGTTGGTGTCGTTGGGCAGGACAATGTGGGTGGTGGTGGCGAAGGTGTCCTTCGCGAGGCGGGTCTTCGGGGCCATGCGCTCGAATTTTGCACTGCAAAGGTCGCCCCCCGCATCCGAGCGTGGGAATAAGTCAACACTCCTTCACCTTTGCACCATGACGTACGACGTCCTGAAGGCCCTGCACATCGTGTTCGTGGTGACCTGGTTTGCCGGGCTCTTCTACCTCTTCCGCCTCTTCATCTACCACCGCGAGGCCATGGAACGCCCGGAGGTGGAGCGCAACGTGCTGGTGGCGCAGTTCCGCATCATGGAGCGCCGGCTGTGGGCCGCCATCACTCTGCCAAGCGGCGTGCTGGCGACCGCGTTCGGCCTCGCCCTCATCGGGATGAACCCCGCTTGGCTGCAACTGCCGTTCATGTGGGTCAAGCTGGCCTTCGTGGCCGGGCTCTGGGTCTACATGGTGCACGGCGCCCGCATCCTCAAGCAATGCAGGGAAGGCGCCCCGCTGGCCTCCTCCATCCGCCTGCGCTTCCTCAATGAAGTGCCCACGGTCATCCTCATCGCCGTCGTCTTCCTCATCGTGCTGCAGGACGCGGTCGGCTGGATTTGGGGTGTGGCGGGCATCCTCGGGCTGGCACTGCTGCTGACGATGGCGATCAAGCGCTACCAGAAGGCCCGAGCCCGCAACGGGGAGGACGCAGCGTAATTTTGTGACATGGCCGAAGGCAACCCCATCGATTGGATTGACACCCACTGCCATGCCTACGTTTCCGCATTCGATGGAGACCGGCAGGAGATGGTGCAACGGGCCTTTGATGCCGGCGTGGGCCGGTTGCTCTTGCCCAACATCGACGCGGACAGTGTGGATGCGCTGCTCGACCTGGTCGCCCGGCATCCGGGACGGTGCTTTCCGATGATGGGACTGCATCCCTGCCATGTGGAGGACGATTGGCAGAACCAATGCGTGCCCATCCTTCGTGCACTCGACGAACATCCCTGCATCGCCGTGGGCGAGATCGGCATGGACCTGTTCCGGGGCAAGGAGACGCGGCAGTTGCAGGTGGCCGCCTTCCACGCCCAGATCGGCTGGGCCCTCGAGCGCGACCTGCCTGTGGTGCTCCACGTCCGGGAGGCCTTCGAGGACACCTTCGCCGTGCTGGACCAATACACGGATTCCACCCTGCACGGGGTGTTCCATTGCTTCACCGGTGGCCGCGCTGAAGTGGAGAAAATCGCCGGATATGGTCGTTTCTGCTTCGGCCTCGGCGGGGTGACGACCTTCAAGAAGGCGGGCATGGAGGAGGTGGTGCCGCACATCCCGGAAGACCGCATCATCCTCGAGACCGACAGCCCCTACCTCGCCCCGACGCCTCACCGCGGCAAGCGCAACGAGCCGGCCTACACCACGCTTGTTGGTCAGCGCGTGGCGGACATCCTCGAGCGTCCCCTCCACGAGATCGCGGCCCTCACCACCGCCAACGCGGAACGGCTCTTCCGCCTGCCTTCAACCCTCAAAGCCGCGCCATGAGTCCCGCCCGCATATTGCTCGTCTATACCGGCGGCACCATCGGCTCAGTGGAGGATCCGGAAACCGGGGCGCTGCGCCCGTTTGATTTCGACCACCTGCGGGCACGCATTCCCGAAATCGACAGCCTTGAGGTGCAGCTGGAGTTCGAATCCCTGTCTCCCATCGACAGCAGCGACATGTCGCCGGAGCGGTGGGGGGAATTGGCACGCCTGCTGTTCCATCGCCGCGAGCGTTTCGATGGCTTCGTGGTCTTGCACGGCACCGACACCATGGCCTACACGGCCAGCGCCTTGAGTTTCATGCTGCCGCAGTTCGGCAAGCCCATCGTGTTGACGGGGAGCCAATTGCCGATCGGTGTGGTCCGGACGGACGGCAAGGAGAACCTGCTGACCGCCATTGAGATCGCCGGCAAATGGGATTCTGCAGATCCGGACCGCGGGCCACTCGTGCGGGAGGTGGTCATCTACTTCGGGGACGACCTGCTGCGTGGCAACCGTTCCCACAAGCAGGATGCCGAGGGGTTCCAGGCGCTGATCAGTCCGAACTACCCCGCCTTGGCCGAGGTGGGCGTGCACGTCAGGTTCCGTCGGGACCTGCTGCTCCGGCCCCGTGGCGCCGCAGCGTTGCACGAGCAGCTCGATACGGGGGTGACCATCATTCACCTGGTGCCGGGTATCACGCCTGAGGCCGTGGCCCACCAATTGGCCATTCCCGGACTGCGCGCCGCCATCCTGCGCACCTATGGATCCGGGAATGCCCCACGCGATCCGCTTTTTCTCGGCATTCTGTCCGCGGCCCAGGAACGGGGCATCTTCCTGGTCAATGTCACCCAATGCACCGTCGGTTCCGTCGATGCCAACCGCTATGTGACGGGCGCGGGCCTGACCCGCCTCGGAGTCGAGCCGAGCCTCGACATCACGCTCGAGGCCGCGGTGACCAAGTTGATGGTCCTGGCCGCCCTCCATGGCGACCGCGAGTCCCTGCGCGCCGCATTCAAGCAGGACCTGGCCGGTGAGCAGACGCCGGCCGACATCATTCGCTGACCCACGGCAAGGCCACCGTCAAAATGGGTGCCGCCGGCATCGTTTTATTGGGTAACTTGCGCGCCCATTCAGCCCGGAATGCCGGGCGTCACCGGAGAGGTGGCCGAGTGGCTTAAGGCGCACGCTTGGAAAGCGTGTATACTCCAAAAGGGTATCCGGGGTTCGAATCCCCGTCTCTCCGCAACCAGACAAGACGCCCGCACCCGCGGGCGTTTTTCTTTCCGCAGGGAGCGACAATCCGGCTACCTTGACGGATTGAAATGAAGCCCTTCTCCCTTTTTCCGTCCCTCTTTGCGGCCTTGTGGCTACCCTCCATAGTGGCAGCGCAATGGACCTCGGATGTCGAGGCCAATACCCTCGCGGCGGGCTCCTCCATGGACATCGTCAAGGCCCTCAGTGCTTCCGATGGCTCCACCAACATCGTCTATTGGACCTCGGTCGGCCCGCCTTCCAACATCGAGTTGCGCGTCCAGCAATTGGATGCCGATGGCATGCCCGCCTTCGGAGCGGATGGCATGCTGGTGAGTTCCGACATCGACATGAGCACCTCCACGGCGCTCGCCACGGCCGTGATGGATGCGGAGGACAACCTCTACATCGGGGTGACCGCCACCGGCGACGAGGAAGGCCACGTCTTCAAATTGGACCCCGAAGGCAACCACCTTTGGCCTGAGG
>CALKUW010000128.1 GCA_937996585.1 uncultured Flavobacteriales bacterium | reverse complement strand
TATGCTTCTGCCCCTGGTTTGTGGTAGACTATTTATATATTTTGGAGGTTTGTTGTGTCTGATATGAGTTTTCCGAGGGGGCCGGGTCGTCCGGCGAAGCGTGCGGTTGATGGGTTTGCGGGTTTGTCGTTTCGTGTGGATGCCCGGTTGAAGAATCTGTTGTTGGACATTGCTGATGGGTATGACATGTCGATGACTGAGCTTCTTCGTTTGATGGCGTTGAAGGAGGCTGGGTTGGAGTCTCTTGATCAGTTCGAGGAAAATTTGGATGAATGATGGATGAAAGCAATGCTTTAACAAAGCTCCACATTTCTGTTCCTGTTTGGTTGAAAAATGTTTTGCAGGAGGCGGCGGAGGAGAAGGGCATGAGTGTGTCTCAGTTGTGTTGTTTCGTTTTAGATGCGGGCGCTAGGGACACCATTGAGCTTCCGAAGAGGCCCGTTCCTGCTGCTCCGGTTCCTACCGTAGCTGACGTGTTGAGAGGGTACGTTGCTGGCGAGGGCGATAGGTTGATTGGTCCTTGCGGTGATCCGTGGCCTTGTAGCTATGATCCTGAGCAAGAGTTTGTGTTGGGGGAGTTTCGGTTCTGTCATTTTTGTGATGTGTGCGTAGGCTGATTCGGAGCGGTTTCCATCTGGGGCTGGTGCGTCTCAGGTAGGCGGCTAGCCGGGGGTGTCGCTCTTCGGTGGCTGCGGGTAGCCAGACGTGCACTACGGCGTCGATGGTGCGTAGGTACCGGCAGGGGCTGCCGAACCAGTAGCGGCTGGTGGCTGGCTTCTCGTGGACACGCAGGTATCGGCTGACCTGTTGGGCGTTTACGTCCCAGGGGTCGAGGCCGATGCGGTCTGCGAGGATCCGGATGCCGATGTAGTAGTGGCGGAGCATCAGGCTGTGCGGCGGTGTGCTTGCGCTTGGACCGTTTTTCCTAGCTCAGTTATTTGGTGGATGCGTCCTGTGTTGCCGGGTGTGGTTTCGGCTGTGGCGGGTTGGCCGTCGGTGTCATAGACGTGTTGAACGAAGCCGTCTTCGTGGAGTTCGAGTAGCCGGGTGGCGGTCTGGTTTGGGCTTCGGTTGAGCAGTTCTGCGATCTGTCGTGCTGTCATTGGGCCGTATTGTACGAGGGCGTCGAGCACGGCGAGGCGTTGTGTTCCTTTGCGGGGTGTGGTGCCTGCTTTGCGTGAAGTTTCGGGGTGGGATTTACCGGTGGTTCCTTCCCGGTTTAGAAGGTCGAGCAGGTTGCCTTGTGTCGGGGTGGGGCTGCTTTCTGAGAAGTGGTGTTCTCGGATAGCGGTTGCAGCATCGGACCAGGCACGGGCGTCGAGCCAGTCGGCAAGCTCTTGTAGCTCCCTGTAGGTCGCTCCCCGGATGTCCATGTTGATGCGGTAGCCTTGGGAGCCGTTCCAGGCGGGAGCGTCTTCGGTGATGGTGATGAATTCTGTCATGTTGGGTTCCTTAGCTTTCGAAGTAGTCCTTCTCGTAAACGTCGAAGTAGTCACGTCCGCTCTCTACCATTGCGTACAGCATGTCATAGTCGCCCATCGGCAACTCTACGCCCATAGTTTCAAGCTCCTGCAATACGCAGTGAACGAAGTTGAGGTTCTCGTGGATTTCGTGTTCAGTAGTCATGATTTCCTGGTGGAATCCTTTCGTTAGCTGTTGAGCCATTGGTCGAGGTCTTGGAGTGTAGCGGTCTGCTGTTCATAAACCTCCACGAACGCTTCGACTTTCTCGGCGTTGCGGAAGATCAATGTGAGGTCGTTGTAAACCTTGTTTCGATTATTGTTGCCCATGTGGAAGTCTGACATCGAGCAGCCGAGGATGGCGTGCTTGCAGGTGTCCATGCCGTAGTGGCGGAGGGCTGTAGCCAGCTTGTCCTTGCGTTTGTCGTCTAGGACGGTGGAGGCTCGCTTGTTGAAGGTGGTCTTCCAGAAGTCGAACAGGGCTTGCACATCTTCGAGGGGTGCGCCGTTCCATTCTTGCTGGGGGAAAAGTTCATCTGTCATTTTTGAAAAGCTCCCGTGTGTCGTTTCTTTTTAGTGTAGTGTAGTTAGTGAATGGTTGCTAGGGGTTAGTCACTGTTCGTTGCATATCTACAGCTACTACGGGTCGGGCGTACGGGCTGTAAGAGAACGGGAAAGACCCCCGCAGCGAGAGAGGTGCGCTGCGGGGGTCTCCTGTTTTAGCTGGCGATGTGTTCTCGCCAACGCTCTAGGATGCGGGGCTGTGGCTTCTCGCCTGCCTGCAATCCTCGAAGGTAGGTGATGGCATCGTCCACGTTGTATTCCATGTGGACGTTGTTGCGGTGTGCGACCTTGGCACATTCAATTTCGTCCATGATGCCGCCGCCGTAGCCTCGGTAGACCATGCCGTCGGTGACCCAGAGGACTGGGGCTTTGACGGTCTGCTTGAGGCTCAGAGCGTACTCCAGGGCGGGCAGGTCGTTGCCGTTGCCGCCGGGGAAGCGGGGAAGCTCAGCGCAGATTTTGCCCTTGTCGGCCAGGACGAAAAGGTTGTGCGGAGAGTCTGCCGAATACGTTGCCGAGTGTGCGAGAACGGTGCAGCCGGGAGCGGCGAGCATGATGTTCTTTACCTGATCTTTGCTAAGGCTCATCGAGCCGGAAACGTCGATCAGGACGACACCACCCTGCGACTTGACCTTGCGGTCGAAGATGCGCTTCTCGGGGTCGGTGAGGTAGCGGACCATCCGGCGAGGGTTGCGTCCGACCTGGGACGGTCCTCGCTTGTAGCCGATGGCTCCCTGCACCGTGGTGGTGAGAGGCATCTTGCGGAGTTTGACAGGAATCCATGAGCCTGTGCCGTAGAGTCCGACGTTGCCTCGGAGAAGCCGCTTGGCCTTCTCCTGAATCTCCTTGCGGTCGATCGGCTGGTCTTGGTCGGCAAGCTCGGCTGCTTCGTCGTCGCCAGTTTCTCGCTTAAGGTTTTCGGGATCGACTTCGCTTTCACCTTCGGTGAGTTCGGCGTCCTCGGCCTCGATCTGCGGTGGCGGCTTGGGAGGCATCGAGGCGATGGACTCGATCATGAGTGCCATCTCGACGCTGTAGTTCATCCCTTCGATCCGGTCGGTTTCGACCTGGCGTCCGGTGACATGATCGTAGGTGTAGAACGGGGTGGTGTCGCCGTAGTACCGGAGAGTGCCTGCTTTGTCGGCGTACTTGAGGCTACCGTACTTGGCCTTCTTGATCTTCTTGATCTGGCTTTTCTGGTACTTGACAAGCTCCGATGCGATGGTGCGTGCCGAGTCGGCCCATGCCGGGTTCTCCTTGCGGATACCGGAGATGAGCGGCGTGAGGCTACCGGTGTTGATCGAAGCTGCGACTGCGCAGACGAGTGCGTTCCAGTCGCCCTGCTGTGCGATCATCTCACCTTCGTGCCGTTCGGAGCCGGTGATGAGGGCTTTCATCGGGAACCCAAGTTCCTTGGCGATAAAGTTTACCCTGGCTTCTTCGGCTGCACGGATGGCGTCCTCGCCAACGGCCTCGGTGATGTACGGGGTAATGTCGGCGGGCGAGACCTTTACGTGAACCTGCTCGTGGCCTCGGATGGCCTGGGCAAGCTCGGAGTCGTCCAGCGGGACTCGCATGATGCGTCCGGAGACCGTGATGAACGGTTCGCCTCGGACGGCTTTGGCGTTACCAACGTCCCAACCGCCGCTGTTGCGAAGGTCTTTGCGTCGGAACACTTCAGGCATCGGCCTGTTCTTGTTCTGAATCTGTTCTTCGATGTTAGCCATGTTTTGTCCTCTCTGATGGCTAGGTGGTGTAATAAAGAGTGTAGCGGCCCGGAGTGGTATTCCAACCTCCGGGCCGCTACTTTTTTTGGAAAGGTGCCAACCACAACACCTTTCCATTGATGTGCCGGTCAGAACCCTAACTGACCTTTGGAGGCACGATCTAGATGGTTGGTGTGCTGTCGATGGGTCGCATGGTGTCGATGGCGACGGCCTGCAAGAAGGCGTCGGCACGGTCACCGAGAATAACCTTGGCTGCCTTTTCAGTGCCGAGGCGCTGGGACAGCTTGTTTAGCGACTGGAACAGTCGAAGCGACATGCGCTCCGCTCCGGCGTCGGCCATGCGGTCGGCGTAGTCTCGCCATGCCAGCGGCAGGGTTTCGAGAGCCAGCGGATGCGGACGGTCGATGCGGATACGGACCGGGAAGCGGTCGATGAGTGCCTGGGGCAGTTCCTCGATCTGCTCCACGTTGGTCGTCATGATGACGGTGTAGCCGTGGGATGCGGTGTGCTTCTGTCCGGTGACGGGATGTTCCCAGATGGACGAGCCGTCGGAGTCGGTGATGTTGAGTAGGGTAGCGAACACATCGCCACCGGCCTTGTCGATCTCGTCTACGACGAGTCGGCCACCACCGGTCATGGCCTTGACGGCGGCACCTTCGATCCACTCGAAGCCTCCGTCTGCGGACGGCAGGAAGCCGCCGGTAACGTCCATGTTGGTCATGTCGTCGGTGCAGGTGATGCGGTACGACTCTTGGGTGTGCGTCTTGTTGCAGTGCAGAGCGGTGAACGTCTTGCCGGTCCCTGGGGGTCCGTACAGGATGACTCGATCTACGCCTGCTGCGATGACCTCATCAAAGAGCGTCCAGCAGTTGTCATTGTTGTCGTGCATTGTGGTTGCGCCTCCTATGGCACTTGTTGGTTCCCCATCTAAGGTAGCGGGGGCTGGGTGGTTTACCAACCTCGTTGTGAAAGTTTTTCTTGTGGCTGGTTGGCTGGGGACACCATTGGCAGTGGTAGACATGTGTCTGCTGCTGGGGGTGGCTTCAGCGCTGAGTTCGATGGTAGGGGTTTGGGGCCGGTTCGACAACCTGCAGTTGTGTGACATATGTCACAGAAGTTGAGGGTGGGAAAGGGTGTGGTGCCCGGTAAGGTGGGTACTGCCATCGACAACCACCGAGAGAGGAGAAACCGTGGCTAAGAAAAAGAAGTACACCGTCAAGTTCAGTATCGACTTCTGTGGCGACTACGGCACCAAAGAGGTCATCGCATACGAAGAGCCTGACATGCACGAGTTGTGGGACATGGCTTTGGAGCATTTCCAGCCCGAGGCCGAGGTCATTGACGAGGAAGAACTCGAAGAAGGCGACGAAGGATACGAGGAAGAAGATGCCTAATCTTTGCAGCAACAGTTTGTGGATGCGGTTCCCGACGCCAGAGGAAGCTGAGGCTTTCGTGGTAACCGTTGAGAACGGAGATGGTCTGGCCCGTGCGTTCATGCCGATGCCTGAGGTGTTGGAGGGTACACGCTCTCCGGCGCCGAAAGGCGAGTACGATCCCGACGGACGCTTCCAAGCGTTCGTGGACGACCCGGCCAACGAGCTTTGGACTCCCGAATACTACGAGGAACAGAAGGCTGAGCACGACCGGCTGGTCGAAAAGTCTAAGCAGGCTTTCGCTGAGACGAACTTCACCAACTGGTACGATTGGGCCAACGTCAACTGGGGCACCAAGTGGGGCGACTACGATCTCCAGATTGAAGCCTATGCCTCGGTTGTCGAAGCATCGTACTCGACGGCTTGGGGACCGATGTGTGACGACTTCTTTGAAACTTTGTCTGAGAAGTTCCCCACGGTTGAGATTCTGCTGAACTACGAGGAGCCTGGAATGGGCTTCCAGGGTGCTGCAAGTTTCTTCAACGGGCAGTGTGTGTTTTCGGAGTCGCAGGAGTATCGTGACTTGAAGTATGAGGCCGAGTTCGCTTTGGACGATGCTGTCGATAGTTTGGCTAAGGAAAGTTGATATGATTGCAAAGCTCAAGCGATATTTTGCTATCGCCATGCATCCTCGCATTTACATGCTGGGCCGGAGCGAAGCGTACCACGCCCTCGGCATGACCTACGGGCATCCTGAGTCGATCAAGTCTATTGCCTACGATGTGGGCCGTAACCACGGAGAAGGAGTCTAAAGTGGATTTCATTGTTCATCCCGCAACGGGAAGCATCATGACAAGTAGGGAGTGTGTTTGGCTTCCTGCTCATGCTCTAGAAAACATTGACACAAACGATCTTGTTCAGTTGCAAGACGCTATGGACAAGCACGCTGTCCCGACGGACGGACCGATCCATATCGTCTCTGTCGGCAACGCACACGACGGCATCACCCTGTACGGTCCGTTCATCACCGCAGAAGATGCTGGCGACTGGGCCGCACAGAACTGCTACGACGACTGGCAGGTGGTAACTCCCCAGAAAGGAATCTGGTAGGGACACCATCGGTAGTGGTAGACACACCCCTCCTCCACCGGAGGCAGGCAGGGCGGCTCGACCCCTTCGGGGGCGGGCACGCTCTCGCCGGTAGGCCGGACCCCCGTCGGGGCCTCCCGGCAGGCCGTCGGAAAAACTTGGCTGGCGAGGTTGGTAAAGGGTGAAACTCTAGGTACGGTATTGAGTGCTGCCGATAGCAGCCGGGAAAAACTTTCTCGGAAAAACTTGGCTGGCGAGGTTGGGAAACCTTGCCTGAGCCGATACGGTAGTGAATGTCAACAACCCGACCCGAGGAGGTCACCACCATGGGCTACATGCTCAGCAACAACAAGCAGTACGAGGGCGCTAACGCCATCGACGCTGCGCTCGACTGCGAGGCTCTGTTCGAGCCGAAGGTCACCGGCACCATTCTCCCCAACGGGAACGTGGACGAGGACACGTTCACCGTGTACCGAGAGTACGCCGATGGCTCCCAGGCCGTCCTGAACGCAGGGGTCAGCAACAGCTACCACGCTGGATCATACGAGTCGCTGCTCAACACCGCCGAGGCGATGTTCCCGAACAGCGTCACCGGCATCCAGACCTACGATCACGGTGCCGTGCTGGTCATGACGCAGGAGATCGAGGAGCCGTACACCTTCGGTGACGGCGACACGCTCACCCGCAACGTCATGTACACGGCCAGCCTGAACAGCGTGTTCAGCACCCGTGCCATCGGGTTCTCGTTCCGTCCCTTCTGCACCAATCAGGAGAGCCAGGGCACGCTCCAGCTTGCCCAGAAGCGGACCAAGAACCACGACGAGATGCTGTTCAGCAAGGCCCGCATCATGGCCCAGGCTGCCGAAGCGTTCGACCGGTTCATCAGCAACGCCACGATGCTCAAGGGTCTGGCAATGACCCCGAGCCTCAAGGCCCGAGTGCTGGACGAGGTTGCTCCGCTCATCACCGACCCGGACGCCAGCCCCAAGGCTGTGAACCACGCCGAGCGTCGCCGTGACGGCATCCTCTACTTCTACGGCGAGGAGGCTGACACCTTCGGGGAGAACGCCTACTCGCTCTACCAGGCGGTGCAGTCCTTCGAGTACCACACCGCCACGAAGGGCAAGCAGCAGGCCATCAAGCAGGTCCGGGTCGTGAGTGACCCGGAGAAGGCCCAGAGCCTCACGCTCCGAGCCTCGGAGATGCTGCTGGCCGCAGCCTGACGGCTAGGGCCGGGGGGACCGACTCCCCGGCCCGCACCGCCGTCCGAGAAAAACCTCACCTGAGGTTGTTGAATGGTTCCCCACCCTGTACCATCGAAAACATGAGGGTAAGAGTCTACTACAACCTACACAAGCACACGTTCAGCATCCAGCACAGGACGAGCAAGGGCTGGCGGGTCCGGGACTACGCCGACACGGTGCGTCTGACAGACGTAACTTTCAAGGTGTCAGAGGCCGGTCGCCAGCGGGTGCTCCGAGAGGGCAGGAAGAACGTGCACGCCTTCGTGATCGGCACGCTGGCCGACACGGTGCCGGACACTCCGCACCGGGTCACCTACAACCCGTTCAAGGCTCCGACGTTCGTCCGGGCCGACGACGGGGAGCCGGTCACCGAGGCCCCGGTGGCGGTGCTGCACCACAAGCAGGTCAGCATCGCCTAGCCGGGAGGGGCTAGCCCCCGGAACAAATCTCACCTACGAGGTTGGTTTCGGGGGCGACACCCCCTACTCTAGAAAGCTCACCAACCAAGGAGGCACCCCGATGGGGGACCGAGCAACTATCCGAATCGAACAGCGGTCACACGTTGTCCACTACTACACACACTGGGACGGCTACCGTATCCAGCAAATACTGGCTGAGGGAATCCTAAAGGCGCAGGCGGCGGGACGGCTCACCGATGATTCCTACGCGGCCCGGATCATCTTCGACACCCTGACCGAGTGCGAGGGTAGTACCGACGGCTACGGCATCATCGCAGGGGACGACAACATCCCCGGCGACCTGCAGTATGACTCGCCGTCGATCCGCTGGGGTGACTGGGGCGAGAAGCCTACCGTCACCATGTGGAACCCTTACGGCATGCTGAGGCCCGACGGCTCGATCGACGCTCTGGAATGGGCCGAGGAGACTCGCCGGGTAACCACGGCCTAGAAAAAAACTTTAGGTGGGAGGTTGGGAAACTGACCTCCCGCCTGTACCATGGGTTATGTCGTCAACGGAAGGAGACACAACGTGGAACAGCTCCACATCCCAACCACCAACATCACCGTCAACGCCGACAAGGTGGCCGAACGGCTTGCCATCACGGTCGTGGAGGCTCGTACTGCTCTGGCTGATGCCAAGGCAGCGGTCGAAGCAGCCGAGCGTGCTTTCAAGGCCACCGGCACCGAGGCCGTCCTTCTGCAGGACGGTACCAGGGTGGCGCTGGTGAAGCAGCAGCGTCGGTCGCTGGACACGGCGGCTCTGAAGGGTCTGCTCTCCAAGGGCAGGTTCGCACGGGTCAGCCGCCGAGTCGCTGACATGGCGTTGGTGGACGGCGAGATTGCGGCTGGCCGCATGACCGCCGACGAGGTGGCTGAGGCCATCACCGTCAAGGATGTGGTCGCCCTCAAGGTGACCCAGCCGAAGCGGTGAAAATCTCAGGGGAGAGGTTGGGAAACCGGCCTCTCCCCTGTACCCTTGTCTTTATGGATATGGGTCACCACTACTGTTACGACGGGAGTGACGTTCGCTGCCGGTTCTGCGATTGCAGGGCCGGTGGCCGTCACGCCCAGCAGCCCTGCGAAGCGGGAGGCACCAACCCTCCCCGTAAGAACGAGGTACAATAAAACTATGGCTAAGACTAAGAAGAACAAGAACAAGAGAACGCAAGGGCAGATCATGTCTGACCTGCTCCGGCAGGAGTATGTGGACGCCCTTCGGGACGGTCGCCGTCAGCGTGCTGCCACGTTCACCGATCGCAAAAAGCAGGCTAACCGTAAGGCTTGCCGAGGCCGGGTGACCGATCATGGCTGAGGGCGCTATCGTCCGAGAGGACGCTACTAACCTTGACCTGATCGACCGGGGCTTTCTGATGATGACGGGCGCCCGGATGATCGGTGAAGGCATCCAGGCTCTCCGAGAGGAAGCTCTGGAAGCTGGCGAGGTTGAGGACGAGATGGAAGCGTTCGACATGTTCGAGGAACGGGAAAACATGGCCTACTTCAGCATGGTGAACGGTATGGCTGTCGATCAGGACGATGCGAAGGACCTGATGCAACTGTTCGTCGTGTTGACCTCGCACCTGTTCGAGGACGAGGACGAACTCTAAAAACCTTAGGTGGCGGGTTGGTGTTTGGTCCCCGGCCCGCTACCCTAGGTATTGCTGGTGAAGCGCAGTAGCCAGCTAGGAGGAATCATGGACATTCACGAAGATGATCTCAACGAGATCCGTAAGGATCTGGCTGATATGAAAGCCGAGCAGGAAGCCGAGTACGATGCTCAGGCCGAGTACGATGCTCAGTACGAGGCTTACCTGATGGAACCGCCCACCTGCCCTATCTGCGACGCTTGGGGCTGTGGCGGTGACGGCGGAGGTTGTTACCGGTACGAAGGTCGGGGAGAGATTAGCGATCCTCGGGACTTCGATCCGGTTTTCTGATAAATCCCCGGTAGCGGGTTGGTGTTTCGATACCAACCCGCTACCCTAGAAATGGATGGGGAACGGCTCCCCGAAGGAGGAACATGGGCAACGCAGAGAAGATCGCTGAGGACTTGTGGAACGGCGGAGGATTCCTCGGTACTATCGAAGTGCCGAAGGCTGCTTCCGAGGGACTGCTTGCCTTCGCTGAGTTTGTGTTTTACGCCGTCCCGAACGGCGAGGACATGCTCATTGAGTTTGTTGATCGCATCGCTGAGGCGATTGACAATTACGATCCCACGCCCTACGCCATCGCATTCGACGGTCGGCCCATGAGCCGGGACGAGTTCTCAACATCGGCATAGATAAAGCCGTAGAGAGCAGGGCGGGCGTGCGGCCCTGATAAACCAACAGTACGGAAACCTCCTGGGCAACGAGGCTAAAAGGTTCACCGATCTGCCAACAAGTAGTGGCAGCGGGTCATTGTGAAGTCCTGACCGGTCTTTACAACCTCCTGAGCATGAGGCTAATCTGCTCCCTTTTTCCCTCCCCTTATCCCCCGGCCCTGCGTATGCGGGGTCCGGGGGGTTCGGGAGCGGGCCAGTAGCCTACGGCGTTTGTCCGTAGGGACACCATAGGCTCTGTTAGACACACAGAGCGGGAGCGGGAGATGCTGACCCGCCCCCACTGGCGGGCACCCGCCGAGGCAAACATTTGTTCGTTCCGTAATGCGGAACTGTTCCACGATACGGAACACAAAAAATCTTGGCTGAGAGGTTGGAAACCGTGTCTCAGCCGGTACTATCGAATGGCGAGGGAACGTCCCTCGGAAGGAGGCAATGACCATGCCTAAGGTGGTCATCAACACCTGTTTCGGAGGCTTCGGCCTTAGCGATGTGGCGCACCACCGCCTCGGCTCGATCTACGTCAAGCCCAACGAAGATAGCTTCGGGGTCGGCTACTGGAACACTACGCCATGGGACGAGGGCCTGGAGCGTGACACTCTGGAGTTTCGTGCTCTGCCCGCTCTTGTCGATGTAGTCGAACTACTGGGCGACGAGGCCAACGGCAGCAGCGCTCGCCTCAGGATCGTGGACGTTCCCAACGATGCTCGGCAGCCGTACATTACGGACTACGACGGGCGGGAAACGGTCCGAGAGAGCCACCGGGTCTGGCGCTAAAAAACTTTAGGTAGCGGGTTGGTGTTTCGATGCCAGCCCGCTACCGTGGTTTACACAGGGCAGCCAGCCCGAAGGGAGAAGAAACCATGAGTATCTGCAAGACCTGCGGAGCGTTTGAGTCGGTGAACGCCGACCCTTACAAGCGCCCGCTTCCGCTGTTGAATCCGACTCGGCAGGAAGTCGTCGCCTACCACCGTGCCGGTGAGTGCGTCACGATGGACCCGCCAGGGATCAACTACAACCATCCGGCCAACTCGGGCCGCTGAGCACAGGAGAGGAACATGGCTCACAAGGAAAACATGTACCACGCCCACCTTCACACCATCGCCATGACGGTGAGCAAGGCCAACCGGTTCCAGCCGGTGGTCCACTGGACTCCAGAGAGCTGGGAGTGGCTGGAATACACGATCGTGGACACGGCCAAGACCAACGAAGATGGCGAACCGGTGACGGTGGCTCAGCTTTCCACGATGAGTGATGCGATCCGCATCGCTTCGGAGTGGAGCCAGGTACCGGAGCGTGCCAGCAACGACTGGACGGGGGTGGTCTGATGGACTACCTCCCACCGGGACTCACTGACCGTCAGTTCTGGCGGACGCTAGCGATTCTGTTCGGATGCGTCGTTGCGGGGACCGCGCCGATTCTGCTCGGGGTCGTTCCGGACCTCGGATAGATTCCGAAAAAAACTTTAGCTAGCGGGGTGGGAAATGGTTCCTGCCCCGCTACGCTTAGAAGAAGTGGAGCGACCGCTCCGGCAGGGTAGGAGGCCCTAACAATGACACTTCCCAACTACGACGCTTGGCTCACCACCAACCCAACCCAGGAATACTGGGACAAGGCGTACGAGCACTGGCTTGAGCACCACGCCGCCTGGGACTACGAGCGGGCCATCGACAACAACCATGTCGGCTACAAGTCCCCCGAAGTCATCGAAACGCTGGAAGAATGGATCGACGGCGCTTGGGGGGAAAGGTACTTCGAGGCTTGGGAAGAAACCCAACATCGAGACTGACCCGGCGGGGTCGGGGGCTTCGGCCCCCGGCTCCCCCCACCGGGGGTACCTGAGGGTCGTTAGGCTCTCGGAAAGAAAATGTTACCTAGGCGTTGGTTTCTGCGAAGAAACCGCTACCCTAAGTAATAGGACACAAGGGAAGGAAACAAGCTATGTGGTCCGGAAACGATGCCGCCGAAACGAAGCGGCTCCGCAACAAGGCCCGACTCAAGGACGGGCAGTGCCTGTTCTGCAAGCCGCACCGTGGCGAGAACCACGGCAAGCGGGACGGCAAGTACCTTTGGCCGAACGGAGAGTTCCGACCCTCCAAGAGCAAGGCGAAGAAGTGAGTATCTTCATCTGGGCCATCGGTATCGGGCTGTACGTCCTCTCCGAGATTCACCGCACCCGGTGAGTCTCGGAGGGGGCGACCCCTGCCGTAGGGACACCATAGGCAGTGATAGACACACACATAGGGAGCGGGAGATGCTGACCCGCCTCCGGCGGCGCCCCTCCGGGCGACCGACGCCCCTTCGGGCGAGGCGAACATTTGTTCGTTCCACTATGTGGAACAGTTCCGTATTGTGGAACGCAAAGAAATCTTAGCTAGCACGTTGGTAAACCCTGTTGAACCCGCTACCGTAAGAAGGGCTGGAGAAACGTAGTACCCGGCATGGAGGTATCGCACCGTGCGAAACAGCAGTCCGTATGAGGTCCTGACCGACGCATTCGATCAGGGCGAAATCACGGAGATAGCCGACGGCTACTCCGAACCCGGCTACACCTTGCCTGAAGGCGCACGGGGTGTCGCCTTTGGCAACTGGAACAAGGACCGCCTCGGCTCCATCATGGAACGGATGGGGTTCGAGCTTGAGTGGTTGGACGAATGGACAGTTTGCAGCCACTGCAACCACGCCTTCCGCACGCAGCCCGACAGCTACAGCTGGAAGATGTTCGGTGCGTTCTTGGAAAGCTCCTGCGAGATGGTTTGCGGTAGCTGTTTGGCAGACAACCCGGACTGGATCATTGACGAATACGTCAACGATCCGCACCGTGCGATCACGTTCGACCTTGATCTGGCCGAGGCCGGTTGGGTTGAGGTCGATGGCGACTGGCGCAATGGTTGGTACGGGCAGGAAGATAAGCCTGCGGAAGTTGCCAAGCAGCATGTTCCTGACGGTCACGACTTCGTGTTTGTGGTTGGCAGCGTGGGTCAGTTTGAACTGTCGTTTGACCTGTGGATTCGTCCGCAGTAGTAGAAATGTGGGGCGGCGGGTTGGGATTCCGGTCCCAACCCGCTACCGCCTGCTGCGGTAGGGATACCATAGGTAGTGATAGACAAGCGCGTGTGGGGGCGGGAGGGTCTGACCCTCGGGCTGCTCGCCCGCCTCGCCGCTGTCGTCCGCCTGTCTGTAGCCTGTTCCGTATGGTGGAACTGTTCCACAATGCGGAACGTGAAAAAATCTTGCCTGCGAGGTTGGGAAAGGGTGTGCGGGCCGGTACCGTAGGAAGAGCTGATGGGGCGAACGTCCCCACGGCTGGAGGTACACAGTGCAGACTTCACTGCCAAAGCTGCTCGATGTGAGTCGGGCCAACCCTGACCGTGACGTAAAGGCGTCCACCTGGGAGGCCAACACTCACGCCGGACAGACTGACGTATGGCACTACGACACGCTCATGTTCACGGTGTCCGACGATCGGGACGTTACCCCGATCTCTCGGGGGTTCAAGGGCATCGGGTCGCAGTCCGACAAGGCCGGGGTGTCCCGCATCCTACAGGGTTGGTCGGAGATGCCGACCACCGGCCCCGACCGGGTGCCGGTCCTCACCTACGCCGCCCTCTACGGGTGACGGGCAGGGGGTCGGGGTGGAAGGTCCACCCCGGCCCTGATGCCGTGCACCGGGAGGCCCTGACCCCGGCAAAAAAGTTTAGGTGAAAGGGTTGTGTTTCGTCCCGCAACCGGTAGGATGATCTTACCGGTGGCCGGAGGAGCCACCACCGACAGACTGGGAGGTCTGCAAATGTCCATCACCTACGTGCCAACCAAGCGCCGCAAGATCACTCGGGCGGCGTTCGGTCCCGGAGCGTTCCTCACCCGTGAGATGCGGGAGCGCCTGGAGGCCGCAGAGGCTCAGCGGGTCGCTCGGGATCACACCCGTTGCGAGCGCCTGAACCGGGCGCAGGGCTAGCGCCCAGGGGCGGGGGTCACACCCCGCCCCGCACCCCGGCCCGCCCCTGGTCGCACCCCGGCCAGGGGCGGCAGCCTTCTTCCGGGAGGGCCTCACCGGGTCCGAAAAAAGTTTGGCTCGCAGGTTGGTTTCCTGGCAGAACCCGCTACCCTAGGAAGTGGTGAGGCGAACGTCCTCACCGACGTACGGAGGTACACATGACCATCATCGAAGGCGCCGACATCGAGCGCTTCCAACTGATCCGCATGCGCAAGGCTCTGGAGTTGGAGATCGCCACCGGGATGAAGCTCTCACGGGGCAGCGTCCTGGCAGCGGCTCAACAGCAGTTCGGGATCAAGTCCCGCACGAAGGCCGGGGCGGTCGCTGAACTGCAGTCCCTGCTCGACCAGAGCACCGAGGGCTAGGATCACCTCCCCCTTGGGGGTGGGGGCTACGGCCCTCGCCCCCGTTGGGGACACCATCGGCAGTGATAGACACACGGCTGCTGCCGGGAGATACTCACCCGCCCTCGGCGGTGCCCGCCTCGCCCGCCGGTCCGCCGTTGTTAGGCTGCCCTAACGGACCGAGGTTCGCCGGCTGCAACGCCTCCCGTTAGGCTGCCCTAACAGAATATTTCTCACCTGGGCAGGTTGGTAAACCGTGCGGCAGCCGGTACTCTAGTGGGTGGCGTTGGGGTCGGACGGTCCGCCTCCACCGCCTGGGAGAATCATGACTGACTACTGCAAGCACGGCGTGTTCGTCGGCGGCTGCGGCATCGACTGGATGTGCCACGCCTGCGAGATGGGTGACGTTGAGCCGACACCGACCGAGGCTGCCGAGCACATGGTGACGGCGTTTGAGCGCTACATCAGCCGCCGTGGCGAGCTACTGATGCTGATCGCATCAGCCAAGGATGCCAACACCTCGGGCGACACTGCCCATCTGGACTCGCTCTCCGGTCGCATCCTGAACGGCGACCAGACACTGCTGGGTGCTTACGACAACCTCGCCAACTTCCACGGTGCGGTTCGCAACTGGCAGGAAGCCTGCGAGTGGGCCGAAGGTCCAGACGACAACGACTGGCTCGCCCGCCGTCACCGCATCCTCACCGAGCAGGAAGAAGCGGACCGTGCCCACTGGTCCACCGCCGACCACATCGCAGCCCTTCCCCTTCACGTTCAGGAGGGCAGCTACTGAATCCTCCCCCATCGCCCCGGCCCGGTTCACTCCGGGCCGGGGCACCGGGGCCGACTTGCATTCCGGCCCGACCTGTGCTAGGGACACCATAGGTAGGGATAGACAAGCGCGTGCGTGCCGGGAGGTGCCCACCGGGGCGCAGCCCGCCTGCCGCCGAGCGTCCGCTGGGGCGAACGGGCGTTCGTTCCGCATGGTGGAACGGTTCCGCATCGTGGAACGAAGATTTCCACAAGATTTCCACAGGTAAATGCTTCACAAACGGTCCCCGAGGGTGTACACTCGGTTCTACCGACACCGAGTCGGTCCCCCGGCAGGGGGTCAGGAAACCGGGAGGGTTCCCATGCAGACCAAGATTGTTCACATCCCGATGCAGCGTCGGCCCATCAGCCGCAACCGCCTCGGCGGGTTCCTCACGAAGGTCGAGAAGCGAGAGATGCAGGCCGAGGAAACCGCACGGGTCGAGCGTGACCGCCTGCGCTGCTACTGGGCCAACATGCTCGCCGCCATGGAGGGTCGCCTCGTTCCGGGTTACGACCTCGAAGGCCAGCGCATCGAGGCCACCGACGCCGACGCCGCCGACGCCGAAGCCGAGGCTATCGAGCGTGCCGCCGAGCAGGCCGCCGAGCAGGCCGCCGAGGACAGCATCGGCGGCTTTACCGATTGATTCCTCCCCCGACCCCGACCCGGTTCCCCCACCGGGTCGGGGTACCGGGGACGATTTGCAATCCGGCGCAGAGTGTGCTAGGGACACCATCGGCCTCCTTAGGGAGCGCTGTTGGCGGCGGGAGATGCTGACCCGCCGGAGGCGGTGCCCGCCTCGCCTGCTGGGGCGAACGCCCGTTCGGGCGAACGTCTGTTCGTTCCGTATGGCGGAACTGTTCCGCATTGTGGAACGGAAATTTTTTCCCTGAAACGTCGCTTTAGCCGGTGGCTAATCGGTAGCGTGAGTGGCACAGCCGCTCACACCGAGCAGCGGCCCCAGCGAGTCGGGAGGCTCACATGCAAGAAACACCGGACACCGAGATCGACAAAGCCAGCTGGATCTGGCTCACCCTGCGGGATGAGTACATCGACTGCAGGCCCGTCCGCACCGACCTCGACGGGTGGTACCCCGAGGCCCCAGGCGAGCGCCCGCCAGCGACCTACGAGCTGACCACCCTCGGCACTGGCGAGGTCGAGCGGGTCACCGTCTACCCGGTGGAGCCGTGGAGCGCATACGACGCTATCACCGACGTGCTGACCGCCCGAGGCTGGTTCAACGGCGACCGCCTGGACCGTGGCACCTGCGAGCACGGCATGGCCGCTGACCTCTGCGCCGGTCCCGGCCACTACCCGGTGGAACTCTGATGCTCCACACCGGCTACGACGACGACCCCCGAGAGATGCTCAAGCTCATGCAGCTCGTGCACGAGGAGCACCCCGTGACGTGGTGCAACCGTGCGGGCTGTTCTCTGCGCTTTGGCGAGGATCAGGAGACCGGCCCCGAAACGGTGCGCCTGCTCACCCGCCAGGAAGCCGATCGTGCCCTTGGGGTCGATTGGGTGGACGACACGACCCGCTCGTTCTTCTACGCCCACGGCATGAGCTGCCGCAGCTGCGGTGCAACCTTCGGCAAGAAGGTAGCAACCTACGGCCCGCCAGGGAACGACCCGGATGCACCGCTGTCCCAGTACATCCTTTGGGCCGACTAGTTCCCCCAGGGGCGGGGTGTTCCCCCACACCTCGCCCCACACCTCGCCCCACACCTCGGGGCACATACCCATCAGCAATACGCCGGAAAGACCCGGCGGGAGGAAACCACAATGGATATTTACTGCACCACCTGCGGAGAACCCTGGGCCGTTGACTCTCTCCACGATGCCGTGGACGAGGGCAACGCCTCGGATTATCAGGATGCCCGAATGATCTTCTTCGGATCAGGCTGCGGAACCCTGTTCAACAACCGCCCCTGCGAGCGCCCCGAGACTGGTGGCCCCGCCGCCATGCGGGCCAACGTCACCGCCGCCCTGCTCGATGTTCTCGGGGATGACCTCGACGGGATCGCTTCCGAGTTGGAAGGCGCTGCCTGGATGTTCGATTAAGACCTCCCCCAACCCCCGCCCCGGCATCCGTCGGGGCGGGGTGACGGGTGGACTTGCATCCCGGCCCGAGGTGTGCTAGGGACACCATCGGCTCTGTTAGGGAGCGCAGCCGCCGCCGGGAGGTCCCGACCCCTCCCGCCGCCCGCAGCCTGCCGCCCGCCGGAGGCGAACACTCGTTCGGGCGAACGCCCGTTCGTTCCACAATGCGGAATCGTTCCACAATGCGGAACGTCGAAATTTCTCAGATTTCTGGCACGAAATCCACCGCAACCCGTGCGAACGGTGATAGGGTGATCGCAGACCTCCCCACCGGGGGGAGGCGCAACGCATCGGGAGGTGCACAATGTCGAAAGACATTCTGATCCTAGAATCCACGGTCCCGGCGGGCGAATCCTACGGGAAGCACGCCGCCAGGATCGCCGCCTATCTTCCCCTCAACTATGCGGTGATCCCGCCGTCGTTGCGGGAGATCGGCGCTCCCACCGTCGTTCGCATCGCCGGTGTGGACCGTGCGGGCTGGACGGCGGATGATTACGTCATCCCCCGCCTCGCCTCCGGGCTGATCGCCTGCCAGGTGGCGGATTTCGTTCCGATCACGCGGGAGCTTTCGATCCTGCTGGCACCGGAGGCGGTGGCGTGAGCGGGCAACGGCGGGCATGGTCCCGGATGCTGGACGTGGCGTTCCTGCTGGGAATGCTGGCAGTCATCACCTATTGCGCCCTGGCAATCTGGGCGAACGTGCAGGACCCTAGCGTCTGCTGGACATCCTGCCCGTAGGGTGACACCGGGCGGGGTGCCCCCACACCCCGCCCACACCCCACACCCCACACCCCACACCCCGGACCGCACCCCACCGATCCGGGACCGGAAAGATTCCTGAGAAATATCGGCGGATGACGTTGCAAGCATCGCCCGCCACGCTACACTGACAGCAGTCGCCCAACGGGGGCGGCAACTACCGCCGGGAGGCATCATGCAATACATCACCGTTCGGGCAGCATACGGTCGGGAGTACCGTAACCAGACCGACGCCCGCAAAGACTGGAACGACAATCTCGATTTCCGCACCGTGGACGGACCGTACATCAACAAAGCGGACGCCGATCGTCTGGGCGTCAAGGTCATGCTTCGGTATCAGGCCGATCGAAAGGTCATGGAACTGACCGCCTAGGATTCCTCCCCCTGCCGCCCCGCCCCGGTCCGATCCGGGGCGGGGAGCGGGGAGACTTGCAATCCGGACTGCCGTATGGTAGGGACACCATTGACTCTGTTAGAGTGAAGGGTTGTTGCCGGGAGATACTGACCCGGAGGGTCCCGACGAACACCCGTTCGGGGCGAACACCTGTTCGTGCGAACAACCGTTCGGGCGAACGTTCGTTCGTTCCGTATCGTGGAACCGTTCCGCATCGTGGAATCGAAAGATTGATCGAAATTACTTTCGTCCGGGCTTGTGCAACCGGTGCGAACCCCGGTAGGGTGGCAGTAGCCCCCCAAGGCGGGGGGCAAGCTTACCGGGAGGAAAGCGATGAACTGTCCAGACTGCAACGGGAAGATGAACGAGGCGGGGTACTTCGACCTGCTCGACCCCGGCGCCCGAATCCAGATGACCCACTGGAACTGCCCCGACTGTGGGGGCCGGGTCAACAAGGGCGACACGTTCGCCACCGGCAAGGCGTGCGCCGAGTGCACCGCCCCGGAGATGTTCAATGGCAGCTACTACGTCATCGACCACGCCGACGGGTGTGACGCATGGGTCCCGTGCGATCTGATCGACGTTGCCGCCCAGCGGGTCGCCGCTGCTGAAGATGCCGCCGCCGAGGCCGGGTCCCCGACCCCGCTGCTGACGGCGCTCATGGGGGAAGTCTTCCGGGACTGACCCCTTCCTCCCCCACTGGCCCCGGCCCCGGTTCCCCCACCGGGCCGGGGCCTTTCGGCGTTTCGGGGCAGGGCCACACCCCGACCCGCACCTCGACCTCGACCTCGACCTCGCCCGCACCTCGACCCGCACCCCGCACCTCGACCCGCACCCCGCACCTCGCCCACACCTCGACCCGCACCCGGCCCCCGGCCCCGCCGAACATCTTCGGGAAAGTGCTTGACACCCGCCCCCGATCCATGCTTGAATGAAGGCATCCCCTCAAGGCGAGGGGCCAGCTACCTAGGGAGGAAGCGAAATGGGAATGCAATACGACTACCACATCGGAGACTACGAGGTGGAGGTGGACAACGACGCCCTGAAGGCGCAGGTCAAGTACATCCCCACCGGTCAGATTCTGAAGCGGTTCACCGGGGAGTTCGCTTGGGCCGACGCCCGCCGGTTCGCCGACGACCGGCACGTGATGTGGAAGGCACTGCTGAAGAAAGAGCGCCCGCAGCGGACCCGCCGGTAGGCTCCGGCCCCGCCGCCCCGGACCCCCCACCGGGGCGGCGGTCCCCACCGGGTCGAGCTTCGACTAGGTAGGGACACCATAGGCAGTGTTAGAAGTAGGGGTTGTTGCCGGGAGATACTGACCCGCCGGAGGCGGTGGGCTGTGCCCGATTCGCTGTGGCGGTTGCTGGTCGGCGGGCTGGGCCGAAACGACGAAAGGGGACCCTTTCGGGTCCCCTTTGTCTCTGGGTTGGTCTACTCAGTCCGTGAATCCGTAGAGTGCATCCGCTGCAGC
>CALKUW010000127.1 GCA_937996585.1 uncultured Flavobacteriales bacterium | reverse complement strand
GACCGTGGCGGTGAGCTCGACGGCGACGACTCTGACGACGGCAACGTCTCCGCCGACGAGATGCCCTTCTCCACCCCGACCGTCAACGGTTGGACGGTGGTGAGCGCCGGCAACAACCAGGGTCTCCTGTTCCGCAACGGTTCCGGTGGTAACGTGACCAATGGTCTCATCTGTGGTACCAGCGAAGGCATCGAGATCGAGGACAAGGAGACCCCCGAGGACGCCTTCGACCGCTGGGTCGCAGGTGACCTCACCCTCTCCAACATCAAGCTCGTCGGTGGAACCGATGCCCTCGACTACGACGGCTCCGAAGTCGCCGACGGTGATGCACAACTCGACGCCTACGCTGCCGCCAACGGCATCGAGGTGTCCTCCATGAGCGTGGACTACACGTACGCCTTCGACGCCGCCGGCCAGCAGGCCACCGACCCTGTGAACCTCGACGTCAACCAGGGATCCGGCCACAGCTTCGCCACGGGTTGGACGTTCTGCGACGGGCGCGGACTCTTCTCCGACGATGCTGGAAACACAGGAAACCAATGCGACTGCCCGCCGCTGGCCGACCGCCCCATCGTCAACATCTCCGAAGCCGGAGAAGGAACCGGTACCACCACCTGGACCTGTGACAACACCTACGTCCTCAACGGATACGTGTTCGTCAACAGCGGTCAGGCCCTCACCATCGAGGCCGGTACCGTCATCAAGGGTGCTGCCGGTAGCGGCGTGGACGCCTCCGCACTCATCGTCGCCAAAGGCGGTCAGATCTTCGCCGAAGGCGGTGCCGACTGCCCCATCATCATGACCTACGAGGCCGACCCGCTCGACGGATCCGTCTCCTACGACACCCGCGGTCAGTGGGGTGGCCTCATCATCCTCGGTGACGCCTCCACCAACTTCGGTGGCCCCGCTCAGGTCGAAGGCATCCCCTCCGACAACGACCGCGCCGTCTACGGTGGCGCCAACGACGCCGACAACTCCGGTGTCCTCACCTACGTCTCCGTCCGCCACGGCGGTACCGAACTCGGTGCAGCCAACGAGATCAACGGCATCACCCTCGGCGGTGTCGGTTCCGGAACCACCATCGACCACGTCGAGGTGGTATCCAACCTCGACGACGGCATCGAGTTCTTCGGTGGAACCGTCTCCGTCAGCAACGCCATCGTGGCCTTCTGTGGCGACGACAGCTTCGACTGGGACCAGGGGTACCGCGGCGCGAACAACGCCAACTGGCTCGTCATCCAGGACCAGCCCGGTGCCATCGGCGACCGCGGCGGTGAACTCGACGGTGACGACTCCGACGACGGAAATGTCTCCGCCGACGAGATGCCCTTCTCCATCCCGACCGTCAACGGCTGGACCGTCGTCGGTGTCGGTGGAAACCAGGGCCTCCTGTTCCGCAACGGCTCCGGTGGTAACGTCATCAACGGCCTCCTGACCAACGTATCCGAGGGCATCGAAATCGAAGACAAGGAGACCCCCGAGGACGCCTTCGACCGCTGGGTCGCCGGTGACCTCACCCTCTCCAACATCAAGGTCATGGGCACCACTGACGCCCTCGACTACGACGGTTCCGAAGTCGCCGACGGAGACGCACAGCTCGACGCTTACGCCGCCGCCAACGGGGTCGTGGTCGACAACAGCCTCTCCATCGACTACACCTTCGCGTTCGACGCCGCAGGACAGCAGGCCACCGACAAGCTCTACATCGAAGGCGGTCAGGGTTCCGGATCCGACTGGACCCAAGGATGGTCCTTCGTCGACGAGCGCGGACTGTTCGCCGACTCCTTCGAAGACGGTACCCCCTTGTGCACCGCCGGCGACATCACCGTATCCGAAGCACACAATGGCGCTGCCCAGCCCTTCATGGAGATAACGAACGCCGGCAATCTTTGCTCACTCCAGAACATTGCGATCAGCAGCCAGGGCGACACCTACGCATTCGGAGATGTGGACCTCGGCACCGGAGCATTCCTCGTTCAAAACCTCGGGTTGAATGCCGCTGGTGACGCCCTGAGCCTCACGGATGGAACGAACACCTTGAGCTACATGCTGATGGCCGCATACGCCGATGATGCCACGGCATACAGCCAGAACTTCGATGGTTCCGGAACATTGAACGGTGAAGCAGCCCAAGGGTGTTTTGCCGTGCCCACGCCAGGTGCAGAGAATGCTGAATGTGCGACGACCGGCTGCGATGATCCCTTGGCGGACACCTACAATCCGGACGCGATCAACATCGACAACAGCCTGTGTGAGTACTCGGGTGCCTGTACCGATCCCCTGGCAGAGAACTATGACGAGACCGCACTCAATGACGACGGCAGCTGCCAGTACCAGATCCGCATCATCGTGGACATGACGACCCAAGGTTCGAATGGTGCGAGCATCTCCCTCAATGGTTCCGCCGGCATTGCGATGGCATACGCCAATTTCAATGCCTACAGCTATGACTACGTGACCGGCGAAGGTGACTTCACGCTGAGCTTCATTGCTGGCGATGGAACCGCTGAGACACTCACACCGCGCACCATCACCATTGCAGCGCCCATCGCACAGGACACCTATGTATTCTGCTTCGATGGCAACACGAAATGCACAGGTTGTACCGACCCGAGCTTCAACGAGTACAATGCCTATGCAGCCGGAGACGATGCCTCATGCGCGACATCCCCCATGCTGGGGTGCACCTACGTGGATGCCGAGAACTATGATGCGGCAGCCAACGTGGACGACGGATCCTGCACCGGCTTCGGAAGCGCCAACGACTGCCCGTCAGACCTGAATGGCGACGGTTCCATCGGTGCCTCAGACCTGCTGGTCTTCCTCGGAACCTTTGGATCGCTCTGCGACTGACGACATACCAACCTCACTTTGAACCAAGTCGAAAGGCCGGGCCCCAGGGTCCGGCCTTTCTCATTGGACACCTTTCGATAACACTTGCTTAACACGCCCAGCAAGGCAATTCCATCCCTTTGCAAAAATTATTGCGTACATGCGCTCTTCAATCCTGCTCCTGACCCTGTTCATGCCGTTCATGGTCGCCGCCCAAGGAGCAATCCGAGGGAAAATCACCGACGGTCAAACAGGTGAAACCCTCATCGGGGCCAATGCTTTCGTAGAAGGCACGACCAAAGGTGCCATGGCCGACCTGGACGGCAACTACAGCCTCGAAGGGTTGGCGCCCGGGACGTACAAGGTCATCGGACGCTTCATCGGTTATACCCCCATCACGGAATCGGTCACCATCACCGGAGATGAAGTGGTCATCGTGAACTTCAACCTATTCGCCGAGACATTCGTCATAGAGCAGGCGGCAGAGGTCATTGCCAAAGTCGATCGGACGCGGGATGTCTACATGGAGAACATCAAGAAGAAGTCCGCCGCCAGCATTGATTACATCTCCAGCCAGCAGATCAAGCGGACAGGTGACAATGACGCTGCGAGCGCCATGAAGCGGGTACCCGGCGTCTCCACCGTTGGAAATTTCGTTTTCGTCCGGGGCCTTTCCGACCGTTACCTCAAGACGACCCTCAACGGTGCCGAGGTCCCTTCCATCGATCCGCGGCGCAACACCATCGAAATGGACCTGTTCCCCACCAACCTGGTGGACAACCTCGTGGTGACCAAGACGCAGACGGCCAACCTGCCGTCGGATTGGGCCGGTGCGTACATCTCCGTGGAAACCAAGGACTTCCCGGAGACCTTCTCCTTCAACTACGCGTCCAGTCTGGGATGGAACACCAATACCACCGGAAGGGACGTCATTTCCAGCGAGCGGAGTAGCACGGATTGGATGGGCTACGATGACGGCTTCCGTCAATTGCCCGGTCTGGTTGACGGTCGCACCGTGGATGACTGGCCCACGCTGGTCAATGTTTCCTTCGGGGACCAGATCCAGTACCTGGTCGACGTCAACGGCATTTCCCAGGATGTGGTGGACTCCTGTCTCGCCGAGTGCGGGCTGGGCAGTCTCGGGGACATCGCCAATACATCCGACCGCAACTGTGTCCTCGGCAGCCTCGGCTACATCGATCTGTGGGGTGTGAACTACTCGGATTCCCTGTACTTCAATGCCGGCATTCCGGCATCCATCGCAGCCAACCAGGAACTGACGGACATCGGGCAAAGCTTCGGCAACACCTGGGAGCACGTGACGCGCCGCGCCGCCATGGACATGAAACACTCCTTGAGCTTCGGCAACCAGACCAGCCTCTTCGGACGCCAGCTCGGCTACATTTTCGGAGCACAGTATGCCCGCAACACGCGCGCCTATCAGGACGGTGTCTATGCGCGTTGGGCCGCCGGCTCCATCGAAGGAACGGATTCCCTGGATGTGCAGAACTACTACACCGACGAGCGCACCAATGAAACGCACCGTTGGAATGCCCTGCTCAACCTGAGCTACAAGCTCAACGAGTTCAACAAGTTGTCCTTCATGGCCATGCCGAACATCAACGGACAAAATTCCTCCCGGTACATGCTCGGGGTGAACCCCATAGATACGGATGAGATGCAGGAGCAGCGCACCCAGCGCTACGAAGAGCGACGACTGAACATTTTCCAGGGCCGAGGTGAGCACTTCCTCCCCGCCAGTGAAGCCAAGCTCGAATGGATCGTGAGTTATAGCTCGGGCCAAATGGAAACGCCGGATCTGAAAGTTTTCTATAACAATTACAGTGAGCGCATTACAGCCATCGATTCCCTCGCGGAATTTACATCCGCTAGCGGAGATGATTTGACGGCGGAGGCCCTCGAGTTGATTGGGGAACTGATCGACGATGGCGCCATTCCTGAGAATTGGGCCTCTGATACGGAAGGCACATTGGAGGTGCTGCAATCGGAGGGGCTCGACATCGTCGATTTGTTCGTACCCGTTGATGTTGACACTGTATACTCCATCAACCAAAGCTTCTATCCCTCCCCCACGCGCTACTTCCGAAAGCTCAACGAAACGAAACTCGACGGCAAGGTGCACTATACGCAGCCACTGGGCGGTAAAGAAAGTGAGCTCGGCAAGTTTTCAGCCGGTGCTTCTTGGGTCAAAACCACACGGGCTCATGAAGAAGCGGTGTTCGGCATGGCCGAACAAGGTGCCTTTTTTGACGGTGACCTCGATGCGTTTTTTGCTGATGAAAATATGGAAATCGTTCGCGGCGAAAACTACGTTGAAACGCTGCTGCTGACCGATTTGATCAACACAGACGAAGGGCGCATGGACGTACTGGGAGCCTACGCCATGACCGACTGGAACATCAGCGATCGCATCAAATTGAACACCGGTGTGCGGGTGGAAAAAACCGACATGAGCATCCGCTCTTTGAAACTCGACATTTCGGAAGACCTGACGCCACAAGAAATGCTCCGATTGGAAGGCGGGCTCAACGAAACCGATTGGATGCCTTCGGCCAACCTCGTCTGGCAATTGGGGGAAATCGACCCCATCAAGTCCACGAACCTGCGGGCGTCTTACAGCCGCAGCATCGCCCGACCCGTTTTCCGAGAGAAATCACCCTTCCGCGGATTCGACTTCGAAACGCTCGAGGTCTTGAAAGGAAATCCCCTGCTCGACGGGACGAAAATCGACAATTTCGACCTGCGCATTGAGCGGTACCCCAATTTGGGTGAGGTGTTCAGCGCCAGCCTTTTTTACAAGCGGTTCACAGACCCCATCGAACAAACTTCAGTCCTAGAGGCGGTCAACACGGAATACACCTGGGCCAACGTTCCGTACGCCAACGTTGTAGGCCTCGAATTGGAAACGAAGACAAACCTTGGCAACTACATCGACGGAGCCAGCGCCTGGAACCTGTCAGCGAACCTGACGTTCATCCGCAGCCGCACCGCCATCTTCGAAGAGGAGCTGAACGCCATTCGAAACACGGATCCGATGCACCCGGACACGCGCCCGTTGTTTGGACAAAGCCCCTACATCGTCAACGCCATCCTGACGTACGCCCCGGATTCATCGAATTTCAATGCAACAGTCGCGTTCAACGTTCAAGGTGAAAAGCTCATTTTGACCACCAGTGGTGGCTTGCCGGACATCTACCAGCAGCCTACCCCGTCCCTTGATTTCCGAATGAGTCAGCAACTCGGAGAGCATTTCTCGCTCGGTCTGCGGGCGCGGAACCTATTGAATCCCATCAACCGCAAAACGTACTTGTTCAACGGAGAATTGTACGATTGGCTGTCCTTCACCACCGGTCGTTCCTTCCGCATTTCCCTTGCATACACCATTTGATATGATCAACAAAACCTACCTTCTGCTGCTGTCTGCTGCCCTCTTAGTTCTGGGGAGCTGCACGAAATATGATCAGGACGGTTCGCTGTTCCACCTGCGTTCTCCCGAGAAGCGCATCCTCGGCACATGGGAATCTGTGCGCGTACAAGAGGTTGGCGTTGAAGCTGACACCAACATGACGGAATTACTGGGATCGAACAACCTGCGCCTGGATGTCGAGTTCCGTGACGACGCAACGGTGACCATCTTCAATGAAGGTGAAGCGCTGACGTATGATGGCACATGGATGTTCAATGAAGATGCCTCGATCCTCCTCATGGAGGTCTCCAACATGGAAACGGTTGGACCCTTTTACTTGGACTCAGCTGGGATGAATCAAAACGAACTGCATCAATCCTATGCGGACGCCCTCATGGTACTTGACACCCTCATTTTCGAAGCGGGGTCGTACGTGGATATCACGGACGACGTGTGGGATTTGGCCTTGCAATTGATGAGCACATACACAGCCTTTACCTATACGGGAGGTGGTGCATTCTTCGATTTCCAATTCGGAGATGACGTTACGGCCGTTATGGGGGATTTCATTGATGATTTGCTCTCCGAAGGGTTGATTGAATCCAGTGAGGACATTGAAGGCATCATTGCCGGGATGTTGGACGAATATGGTGTGGAATTGACCTTCGAAGAAGTATCTGCTGAAGTTTCCGGCTGGGATGATCCCAATTTGGCCGCGGCGCTTTTCGCTACCTATGGAATATCAGTGGAAGTCTTCATTGGCACCCTTGCAACCGCAGACAATGATGCCGTAATCCTTGCTTATATCGCTGATAATCTCGGGATTACCCTGACAGAATCCTTCAATGACCAGTTGAAAGAACTCAGCATTTACTGGAAAATCTTGGAACTGGAATTGGATGACCTACAAGCTTACCAATTCCGAGAATACAATGGCGAAGACATTTACGACTACTCGTACCTGTTGCGTTTTGAACAGGTGAACTGACCACAGCTTTGGGGTGAAAAAAAGGAGGCGGAACCTCCTTTTTTTTATGCCCTTACCCTGCCTTTCACTTTTTCGGAGAATCGCTGGCCATGCACGGTAATATTGGCCTCATCTACGCGCACTTCAGTCCGTTCCACAAGGGCTTGATTCACAAAAAACTGTACCACAGCATTCAGATGTGGATTCTCGATGTAGAATACTGCTGCATCAATCTGACCGCGCACTAAGGCATGAAGCACCCGCAAGGGCGACCCGATAACCGGCCTCAAAACCGATTCGTTGGCCAACTCACGAATGGCCACCGGCACTACCTGCCAATATTCTTCCGTGCCAACCCCCAATCGCATGGACCTAAGACGGGCTTCTTTGTCTGCGACGAGGTGGCTCCTTAAAATGCGGTAATTGGAGCGCAAGGCCAACTCTTTGGTAGAGC
>CALKUW010000126.1 GCA_937996585.1 uncultured Flavobacteriales bacterium | reverse complement strand
CTCGGCCTTCTAGTGACCGGCCGCAAGCGCCGCAAGGACGCCATCCCGTTCGGCCCATTCCTGGCCGCGGGCGGGTTTGCCGGGGCAGAGTGGGGTCGCCAGGTGCTGGCCTGGTACCTGGGGCTGTTCACCTGACCGGTTGCTGGTACCGGTGCCAGGTACCCGTTCCTGGTACCTGTTCCTGGTACCTGCTCCTGGTACCTGTTCCAGTGGTACCTGCTCCAGGTTCGTTGCTGTTCCGGAGATCGGGTTGCGAGGCTGGGAGCCGAGGGCGGTCCCGGTACCGGTCCCTGGCACCGGTTCCGTACCGGTTCCTGGTACCTGTACCCGCAGACGGGTTGCGGGTAGCCGGGTCTGTCTGCCGAGGGCGATCCTGGTACCTGTTCCTGGTACCTGTGCCTGGTACCCGCTCCACGTCGCTGTTTCAGAGCCCGGCTCGGGGACCCTGAGAAGGTACTGGGGGATCCAGGCAGCCCCGGCCGGGTCGCCCGATGACATCTTCCGGAGGCTCTCCGCCAGCAGCCAGACCCCCGTCGCCCGAGGTCGGCCCTGGGGGGGGACAGTGCAGATGCTCAGTGCCGGCTCGACTGACTGTGGACTCCGAGCCGAGCGGGGCGTGGTCGTAGGCAGGGCCCGAAAGACAGCCGGTCGAACCGGCCTGGCAGGGCTGTCGGTCCCCGGAGCCTCCGGACTGGACCGGCGGGGGGCGATCGCCCCAGGCGCCAGCTGCCGTTATCGGTCCCTCGGATTCCCGCACGCCGCAGCGTGGCCCGGAAATTGCTCCAATCTGCTGGGGTTCTGTGATGGATGCGGTATGTTGGGCGGCCGGTAGCGGTCAGATGTTCGCATCCCCGGGCAAGTCATTTTTGCCCGGTCGGGTGACGCGGCAAGCTGGCGGGAAAACTCCATGGCGGGGCATATTAGCTTTACTGGGAGCGACTCACAGGGAGAATGGTCCCGGGTGGGAGGGTTGCGGTCAGGGATGAATTCAGGTCTGGGACGGAAGGGGCAAGGCGGCTTCACTTTCGTCGAGCTGCTGGTGGCGGTCTCGCTTTTCGCCTTCGTCTGCATCTTCCTCGTCTACACCCTGCTGGCCGGGATGCGTTTCGCGTCTAGGTCTAACGAGCGGGCGGCGGCGACCACGGTGGCCACCCAGGTGATGGAGCAGATCCGGGCAAGCGCCAACCCGGTGTGGGAAGTGAACTGGACTCCGCTCCCCAGGACACCGATTCCCCTTCCGACGCCGTACCACGGGATCTCGAACCCGTCGCCGTACGAGTTCGACGTAGCCGTGGACATGAACCAGGACCTCACGTTGACCCTTGTGACGGTCACCGTCAGTGTGTGGCGCAGCTCCGCACCTGCGGGAGCGGAGCCGCTGGTGCGGCTCGCCACGGTGCTTGACGACAAGTGAGGGCACAGCGATGGCGAACGGAGGTGTGACCGGGTCGGTGGAGCGCGGTACCACGCTCGTGGAGCTCCTGATTGCCCTGGTCCTGCTCGGCGTTGTCACAGCCGGCATCTACGCCATGGTGGTAAGCTCCGCGAACGCTGCCCGGTCAACGAATGCCTTCCTTCTGACGCAGGCACAGGTGCGGGCCGCCCTGGACCACATTGTAGACGAGGGGCGGTGGGCCAGCGGGGTGAACGCCGCGCAGGCCACCTGCGTCACCTTCCGGATCCCGCAAGACACGCCGTTCTCGTCGACCAGTCCGTACGCGGTGACGTTTGCCTATGACGCGAGCCGGCGGGCGGTGGTCCGGCAGGAGAGCACGGATCCCGGGACCACGGGGTGCCCGCCGACATCACCGGAGGTCCTGGCGTACCACGTAGTGCATCCGGGGGGTCCGGGCAACCCGTGTGGGGGGACGGTCGGACTGTGTTTCGAGTACTTTGACGCGGTGGGCAACTCGCTCGGATCGGCTCCGTCTTCGCTGGGAGACATTGCGCGGGTGCGGGTCGTGGTCACGAGCACGCGAGACCAGGCGAGCCGGACGTTCGCGGGGGATGTGGCGTTACGGGCGCGGTAGGGAGGTGAAGGGGATGCGGAGGCTTCGCGAGCAGGCGGGGATGGCCCTGCTGTCAGTGCTGGTGGTCATTCTGGTGCTGGCGCTGCTCGGGGGGCTCGTGCTGTACCTGAGCGGGCAGGAGTCGCAGCTCAGCACAGTGCGCTACCGGGCGGCGCAGAGCCTGAACATCGCGGAGGGAGGAGCGTGGGCGGCTCGCGCCGCGCTCATGGCGGCGGTGAACGCGGACCCCACGGACGCGGCCCGGTTCACCGGTGACCTGACGTCGGCAGCTGTGGAATGGTACGCGGGCGGGAACCCCGCCTCACAGAGGCCCTTGGCGTTCTTGTCCCGCGTTCAGATCGATGGGGCAGCCCTCGCATCAGGGACGGACTCTTTCGACTGGGTGGTGTTCGTGGTGGACTGGTCGCTTCCCTCCCAGCTGCGGAAGCTGCAGTACGTGACGGGGGGCACGGGGGCGCCTCCGGCCGACCCGGCAAGTGTGGCCCCCCTGATCATGAACTCGCTCGGAGACGGTTGGTACCGGGCAGTCGTGTTGATCTCCAAGCGGGCCGAAGACCACGAGCGGTGCAACCCCTCGCCTTGTTACGTCCACTTCGTTCCTCCGGCGACCCTCGTCATACCCCTGAGCTACCGGATCGTGGCGGACGGGCAGGTAGACCCGCAGTTCCGGAGGCGCGTCACGCTGCAGGGTCAGTTCAGGGTCCTCCTGGGCAACACGAGCTTTGCGCAGTGGCTCAGCTTCTCGCACGTCTTCAGTTTAGCCTCAAGGACGAACGTCTACTTCTACGTCACGGAGTCCTACGATGGCCCGATCCACACGAACGGCCGCTTTCGGTTCTGGGGATTCCCCAAGTTCGGCACACCGGATTCCGGTACGCCCTGTGACCCCGGGCGGATCCGGGCAACGCGACTAACGAGCACGGACACTTACGCGGTATTCCGGCGTTTGCCGGGAACTCCCGGAAGCCCGACGGAGGTGACCCTCGAGGCAGACGAGTGGGTGCAAGGCTCGCAGCGGATTGCAGCCCCGGTCCTGCCGGACTGCACGCCCACGAACTTCAGCGACGACTTCGACAACCCCGTTGCCCAGTTCCAAAGGGGATTCGACGGAGACCCCAGCACCCCGGGCATCCAGCCCATCACAGTGCCCTGGGACCCGCCGGGCAGGATCCGAGACAGTTACGGGATCCTTCAAAGGGCGGTGGCTTTGGGCTGGGATCCGACAGACACCAGCAGCTCCGGTCCAAATAACTGGATGGAGGAGCGGCGATGGTACGAGCGGATCCGGGAAGTGGTTCCTGAACTGCGTAGACGGCCGCCCGATAGCCCCGATAGCCCGGTACCCAATGCCGTGTACGTTCCCAACGATGGGTCGAACCTGCTCGGGGGGATCTACGTGCAGGGGAACCTGAGGCAGCTGGTCATGAGCAACTGCCCGCCGGGGAGCCCAGGCTACCCGTACTGTCCGCCGGTTTCGGGGGGCCCGGCTTACTACTATTTCGAGCACACCAGCGGCCAGAGGGTGACTGTGGTGGTGGATCGTGCGAACAACCAGACGATCGTCACGAACTCTGACTGGGACCCGGTGACGCGTGGCAATCAGTCCGAGACGCGCACATTCGCAGGCGTGCCGAGGGGTTTCCAGGGCGCACTGGGGGTTTCGGGGTATGCTAACGCTACGATGATCTATGTCCACGGCAGCATCGGCTCGGGAACCAGTGGAGGAGTGTGGGGCACCGTGAAGGAAGGGGAGCAGGTCATGGTGACGGCTGCCCGGTCGTCGCAGGGCGAGTCCGGGACCCGCGACGTGTGGATACCGAACCACATCCGGTACGAGCGGCCGCCGGATCCGCACGACCCCGCGAGTAACCCACGGAACCTGTTCGGACTGTATGTTCCGACAGGCAACATACGGATTCCCACCACGTCGCCCAACGACCTGGACCTGCAGGGCGTGTTCATGGCGGGGCAGCCGGGGGTTAGCGACGGGGTGGATAGTGAGATGCGCGTGGAAAGCGTGTGTTCCCTGCCGAACAAAGGAGATCTTCGGTTGCTGGGCGGAGTGATCGCGGAGTTCGTAGGCGTGAGTGGGTGTGTCGGTGGGGGCGGTACCCACCACGGCTACTCGGACCGGTGGGTGTATGACCGGCGCATGAGCCGCGGTTTTGCACCGCCCTACTTCCCCACCACCACGATTTCCGCGATCCAGGCTCAGGGTCTAGCCGGGTTGAAGCCTGCGTGGCGGGAGGGGAGCCCGCCGTGAGGCAACGCGTAGGTGACCGAGGGGGGATGAGCCTAGTCGAACTGCTGGCGACCCTCCTCATCCTTGCGGTGCTGCTGGCGCTCGCGTACCCTTCGTGGCAGCGGTTCCAGGCCCAGCAGAGCCTTCGGTACGCGGCGGCCCAGGTGGCCACGGACCTCCGGGAGGCGCAGGAGCGGGCGAAGGCGGAGCGGCGCCCGTACCGGGCCATC
>CALKUW010000125.1 GCA_937996585.1 uncultured Flavobacteriales bacterium | reverse complement strand
AGTTCCCACGCGTCGAGGGCGTCGATGCGGTCCTGGACAGTGGCCTGCCGGTCCATCAAGGCCTGCATCTTGTCCGGGTCGTTCAGGATCTCCTCGTCCATGAACTTGTTGTTGATCTCCTCGTACTCCTTGAGGACGGCGACGATCTCCTGGGTGCCTTCCTCCACGACCTCGCGCACGGTCTTGCTTTCATCGAGGGTGGGCTCCTGCGGGAGGTAGCCCACCGTGTAGCCATCGGCCCAGACCACTTCACCCTGATAGGCCTCGTCCAGCCCGGCGATGATCTTCATGACCGTCGACTTACCGGAACCGTTGGTACCGATGATGCCAATCTTGGCTCCGTAGTAGAAGGACAGGTAGATGTCCTTGAGGATGTGCTTTCCGGTCGGGGTCGTCTTGTTGACCTTGACCATCGAGAATATGACCTTCTTGTCGTCGCTCATGTGATGGAAAATGGGATGGGCAAGGTAATCAGCCCTTGCGCAGTGTCAATTCGGTGATTTCGGGAGGCATGCCCACGCGACCGGGCAACCCGAGCAGCCCGAATCCGCGGTTCACGTGCAGGTGCTGTCCGGACTCCGTGTACAGGCCTCCCCACCGCTTGTAGCGCAGGCTGCTCGGCGACCATTTGATGCCCAATGACTCGATTTCCAACCCCATCTGCATCCCATGCGTGTGGCCGGACAGGGTCAATTCCACCGGCGCCCGGCCGTCCATCACCTGCTCTTCCCAATGGCTGGGGTCATGGCTCAACAGCACCGTTGGGCGCTGTGTATCGGCTCCAGACAACGCCGCCTCGAGGTCACCGCTCCTGCGGAATCCCCGCCCCCAATTCTGGACACCCGCCAGCACCATGGGCTCCCCATTGTGTTCGATGACCCTGTGCTCATCAAGGAGCAGATCGAAGCCCATCTCCCCGTGAATTTCCCGGATGCGGCGGCGGATGCGCTCGCGCTCCTCGTCCGTCCGCCGGGCATAGTCAGCGTAATCGTGGTTGCCCAGAATGCTGAACTTCCCATGCTTGGCATGCAGCCCTTGGAAAATGGGGATCCACGGCTCCGCCTCATCGCTGTGGTCATTGACGAGATCTCCCGTGAAACAAAGGAGGTCGGGCTCAAGCGCATTGATCATGTCCAACCCCCGCTTGACCGGCTCGAAGTCTTCGAGGAAACTGCCGAGGTGGGCATCGGAAATCTGTACGATGCGCAGCCCGTCCAAGGCCTCGGGCAGGCCTGCAATCGGCACATCCATCCGGCGCACATGGTAGCCATACCTACCCCGGGTCATCCCATGGGCGAACGCGCCGAGGATCAGACCAGCAGTGGCCTGACCTGTCATGGTGAGGAATGTGCGACGCGGAATGCCACCCCGCGCCTCGCTCGAAGTGAACAGCCATTGGACGCCATACCTGAGTCCCTCCACCATTTCCGTCCCGACCAGCCAAAGCTTGGGAAACAACAGGCTCAAAAGGAAAGCATGGGTGACGAGCAGATAACCGGGATGGTGCTCCCGCCACGCCGGCCATTGGACCGCATAGATGACAAACCAGACCATTTGGATGGTGCTCAGTGTGAACCACGCTCGGCGGATCCAGATGAAGCGGGCATGGTCCGACCACATGCGTTGCATGTTCCGCCATGCCCCCCAATCGATCAGCAATAGGATGCCCAAAAGGATGACCCCGGTCAGAATGATGCGCGCTGTGGAAGGCATGCCGCGAAATTAGCTCCGGTGTGCCCCCATGTTATGTTCGATGGGAAGGATTGGGAAATCCCCGTGAAGCTTCAGACTGGACCGGTAAGCAGCCTGCGCGCTTCGGACGCCTTGAATGGCGTGACCATCATCACCGAACCGCCGGCCGAGGGTGGTCTGAGCACGAGCCAACGGTCGGCCCACTCCGCTTGCTCCACCGCTTCAAGGTCGTGTGTAGCCAGGATCACGGAACGGCCATTGTCCTTCCATCGGCCGATGTCCGCCATCGCCTCGGCACGACCCACGACATCGAGGAAGGCCGTGGGCTCATCCAACAGGATGACCGCACCGGATTGCTCGAAAGCCCTGAGGAGCATGACGCGTTGGGCCATGCCGTCGCTCAGCTCACTGAGCCGCAACCCACCCCAATCGAGCATGCCCTGTGCTTCCAGGGCAGCGTCCAAAGCTTTGGATGTCACCGTTCGCCCACTCGCCTCGAAGGCGAGGCCGAGTACCTCCCGAACATTCAATGCCGTCTCCCGAGGTGGTGTCGAAGCAGCCAATGCCATCAGGGCAGCCCTCCGCCGCGTTGCCATGGCGTGGACATCTTGCCCCATCAATTCAACCGTCCCCAATTGGGGTGGCAACAGGCCGGCCAACGTCCTGAGCAGGGTGGATTTGCCCGATCCATTCCGCCCCAATACGACGAGATTCTGACCGGGTTCCAAGACGAAATCAAGGGTGCCTACCCCCTGTTCCGGGCGGCGCAACGTCAAATTCCGAACGGCGATATGCGGGGTCATGGCCTGTTTGCGGAATGGGTTCGGCGGGCAAAGGGTCCCTTGCCGAGGATGAACAAAAGAACAACCGGTGCCCCCACCAGGCTGAGTACCGCGTTCAATGGGACGCCCATCCATCGAACGACACCATCGGCCAACAGGGCCAGGACGCCACCGGTCAGGAGTACGGGAACGAGCATGACCGCCATCCTTCCCCGGATGCCCATGGCCCGCACCAAGTGCGGTGTCGCCAAGCCGAGAAAGGCCACCGGTCCACACCACGCCGTCACCAGGCCCGCCAGAGCGCCTGCCGTACCAAGGACCGTCCATGTGAACTTCCGCTCATCAACACCCATGGTTCGGGCGGCCAGGGTTCCAAGCGTCCACATGTCGAAACTGCTGCCGTCGCGCAGCGACCACAAGGCAGCCAATGCAGTGGCGAGGGCCATGACCGCGCACGACAGACCATTCCCGTGGGCAAAGGAGCCCATCCCCCAATGGACAAAGGCCTGCAGTGCACCCGCATCGGCACCCGCCTGCAACACCGTAACCATCGCCCCCGTGAGGTAGCCCACCATCAATCCGAAGATGAGCAACGCCGTCCGGGAGCGGAAGCGTCCCATGACCAGGCCGAGCAACACCATCACGAGTCCACCGCCACTGAGGGCGCCCACCACCTGTGGAGCCATCCCCCATCCATCAGCGGAGCCGGCCACCGCGCCGGTACCGAGCGCGACCATGGCCACCCCGAGTGTGGCGCCAGAAGTGACGCCCAGCACACTCGGACCCGCGAGGGCATTGCGGAAATAGGTCTGCATCATGAGGCCCGACAGCCCCAGCGCTGCGCCTGCGAGCAAGGCCGTGCACAGACGGGGCAACCTCAGGGACCAGATGATGGTGTGGGCCATGCCCTGCTCCCTGCCCAGCAGCGCATCCCATTGTTCGGACCAGCCGAGACCGGCAGGTCCGAAGAACAGTCCGCCCATGAAGAGCAGCACCAACAGCGCCGACAATACCCCTTTTATGCGGGTGGGACTCATGGGCGCGGTGGGGTTTTGAGGAAATACGCCCCATCTGCGCCCGACCCGCCGTGGAAAATGGCCACGAGGTCCTGGAGCATCCGGTCGGGTTCGAGGCTGGCCTGACCGAAGTAGTCCACCTCGGCAGTGTTGCAATGGAAAAGCAGCTTGCCTTCCATGTCCAACCAGGGCATGGCATTCTGCGCATCCTCCCGGAACCACCCTTCAGGCGCATACACCACCTTACCCCAACAATCCGAAGCATCGGCAATCAAGGCGAACTGCTCCATGTCCATCAGCACATTGCCACCATCCCTGACCAAAGCCATGGCGGATTCAAGGCTGTCATCGATGGCATAGTGACCTCCGGCGTCCTCCACCAGACGGGCCACCAGCCCTTCACCTCCGGGCGCCGTCCACGTCCCTCCCTGCTCACTGCCCGTGAACACGGTCGGACGGCCCAACGCTTCAGCCTTATCCCGACCGATGCGGCCCACGGAATCATACCGGGCTGCAATGCCCTCGAAGATGGCATTGGCCTGCTCCAACCGCCCCGTCAACCAGCCGAACACCTTGATGTACTCGGCCCTTCCCAAAGGATGTTGCTCCTCATACTCCCTGAGGGGAATCACCATGACCCCCGTCCTCGCCTGCACCCCCTGCATGGGGTCGCCGAAGGGATAGGAGGTCAAAACCGTCGCCCCGGAAACCAGCAGCATCTCCTCGTCAAGCCCACCGTCGCCCCCGAGGTTCCGGACATGCCCCACATCGCCTTGTGCATCCAGGGCCAGCCGATCGACGTATCCCGACGCGCACCACGTGTCTTCTGCCCCGATGGCCATGACGTGGGGTACATGAGTCGTCGACCAAGTCGCCAGCCTGACGGGATCGCCAACGAAGCCCGTGGTTCTCGCTCCTTCCAACGCGCTCCCCGCTCCCGGATTCCCGTGAACCCAAGCCATGGCGGGCACGTCAGCGTTGTGGGTCCAAAGCGTGTCGAAATCCGCGGAGAATGAAAAATGCCTCGCGTAACGGACCCCATGGGATGTCGATTCAACTGCGGCTTCCTCCTCCACGCCTCCCTGTGGTGCGGTGCACCCCGGCGAAACGAGGACCGTGGCACAGGCCATGCACCACAACCCGCTGGAAATTAGCGGACGGCACATTCCGGGCTTGTTGAAGGCGGCCATGGTGGGAAAGTCCATCGGGACAAAAGTACGGGGGGCGGCAGGGGCGTAAATTGGGTTCGAACCCGCAACGACCGGACATGCCCATTCCAGCCGAGGAAATCGAACGCCAGCAGCGCGCCGACGCGATGAAGCTGAAGCTTTCAGAAATGGACCACCTGTTCCAGCAGGTGCGCCTCGGCGGCGGTCCTGCCCGCATCGAGAAGGAACACGCCAAGGGCAAGCTGACCGCCAGGGAGCGGCTCGAACTGCTCATGGACGAGGGCGAGCCCCTGGTCGAGGTCGGCGCCTTTGCCGGTCAGGGCATGTATGCGGAACACGGTGGATGCCCGGGCGGTGGGTGCGTGGTGGTGATGGGAAAGGTCAGCGGTGTGCGTTGCATTGCGGTGGCCAACGATGCTACCGTCAAGGCGGGTGCCTGGTTTCCCATCACGGGCAAAAAGCACCTCCGGGCGCAGGAGCTCGCGTTTGAATTCCACCTGCCCATCATCTACCTCGTGGACAGTGCCGGGGTCTACCTGCCGATGCAGGATGAGATCTTCCCGGACAAGGAACACTTCGGGCGCATCTTCCGGAACAATGCCCGACTGAGCGCGGCGGGCATTCCCCAATTGGCGGCTGTCATGGGCAGTTGTGTCGCCGGTGGCGCCTACCTGCCCATCATGAGCGATGAGAGCATCATCGTGAAGGGAACAGGCAGCATCTTCCTGGCAGGCCCCTACCTCGTGAAGGCGGCCATCGGGGAAGACGTGGGCGCCGAGGAATTGGGCGGCGCGGAGATGCACGGCAGCATCTCCGGTGTGGTGGACCATGTGGTCGAAAACGACCGGGAGGCCATCACCTTGTTGCGCACGCTCATGGCCCAGCGGTCGGGACGCCCGAGCCTGCGCCATTATGACCGTTCGGCGCCTGCCCTGCCCGCCGGAGGGGCCGATGCGCTGCTCGAGGTGCTGCCGGCATCGCGGCGGGAAGCCTATGATGCACGAGAACTGCTGGGTGCCTTGGTGGACGAGGGCAAATTCACCGAGTTCAAGAAGGACTACGGCAAGACCATCCTATGCGCAACGGCGCGGATCGATGGATGGAGCGTGGGCATCGTCGCCAACCAGCGCTTGCTGGTCAAGAGTGCCAAGCAAGGCACCCAATTCGGAGGGGTCATCTACTCCGACAGTGCCGACAAGGCGGCCCGGTTCATCATGAACTGCAACCAGAAGGGCCTGCCGCTCGTGTTCCTGCAGGACGTCACCGGTTTCATGGTCGGCTCCAAGAGTGAGCAGGGCGGCATCATCAAGGACGGTGCGAAGCTGGTCAATGCCATGGCCAATTCGGTGGTGCCCAAGTTCACCATCATCGTGGGCAACAGCTACGGTGCCGGCAATTACGCCCTCTGTGGCAAGGCCTATGACCCCAAGCTCATCGCGGCCTGGCCTACGGCCGAGCTCGCCGTGATGGGGGGAGCGCAGGCTGCCGGGGTCTTGCTGCAGATCGAGGTCGCGGCCCGGAAGAAGAAGGGAGAGGACATCACCCCGGAGCGCGAAGCCGAGCTGCGAGAGGCCATCGAATCGCGGTATGCCGAACAGGTGTCCCCTTACTACGCTGCCGCCCGGTTGTGGGTGGACGGCATCATCGACCCGCGCGACACGCGGACATGGATTTCAGAGGGCATCTCCGCAGCCGATGGTGCGCCACCGGAAGGTGCATTCCGTACAGGTGTACTTCAGACTTGAGGGTGCTCCTCAAGCGCGCTCCCGGCGCATCAATTCGGCGAGCATCAATTTGAGCATCTCCTCCTCGGCCATGGCGTTGCCCCCCTGCCGGGCCTGAAGCCCCTGCTGCAAAATCAACATCGCGTCGAGCAGGTCCGCCTCCTCCTCCACCCATTCGGGCAACGCCTCGAACAAGGTCAGGGCCTCCACCATGATGGGCATTCCTAGCTCCACGGCCCGCGTGGAGATGGCCCTCAACTGGCCTTCGGCGCTTCCACCGCACTCCCAAAGGAAGCCCAGAAGCTCCGGCAGCTGCTCCACGTTTTCCGGCATCAGTGCCGTCTCCATGAGCACCGCACCCGCCCCTTCCAACTTCAGCCCGCGCAACAGGCGGGCGATTTCCTCGCGCACCTCCGGCTCATCGGACTCGCCGCGCAACCGGATGAGCTCTGGTATCGTGCTCAACTCGCCTTCCTGCGCCACCCGCTTGAGTGCAGCATCCCGCCTTTCTGCGAGGGGGGAATGGAGCCCGTCATGCAATTCCTTGAGGGCTTGTGCCTTCTTTGCTTCCATGTCGCGAAAGTAGCAGTGTCAATGGTCTTCGCGCCTCCAGTGCAAATACCATTCGGCGACTTCCGACAACATCAGCGCCGTGGCACCCCAGACGAAGGGTACCCCCGGCAGGGCAAAACCAGGAACACGCCAGCGCATGCCTTTCATGCCGGGCAGGTGGATGCGGACGGATTGCTTCTGACGGAACCGCGGATCTACGAGGTCTTTGAGGTGGGTGTGATGCACCGCCGCTACCTCCACGGGGTCGGGGGCACTTTGCACCGCCTCTACCGGCGCGAGATAGGGACGAACGACGAACCCACTGGGCACCACATGCACTTCGGTGAAGGCTACAGGCTCGAACCATGGTGCGCATGCGACGGGCAACCCCAACTCTTCCCGCCACTCCCTCAAGGCACAGTCGAGCAGGGTCTCCCCTGCTTCCCGCGCACCGCCGGGCAAGGCCATCTGACCTCCATGCGGACCTTCTTCCGGGGTGCGCTCAATCAGGGCAATGCGGCCATCCGGTTCTATGCCGATGAATACCGCCGCTTCCCGATAATCCACACCCGCCTCACCGGACGAACGCGCCCTGTCTGCCGAGGAACGGGCATAAGGCATCATGGGCCGATGCGCATCCACACCGGGCAAAGGGTGACCGGCGTTCTCCCAGCCGGTCCAATCCACATGTGACCTATCCAACATGGTCATCAAAGTCTCTTCTTTCGAGGGCTAATTTCGCTTCGTGGTCTATCAATTGGGTCCAGAATGTTGGTTTCCGCCTGCGGACAGCTTCCGCGAGGACGGATTGGTGGCCATCGGTGGCGACCTCTCCCCGGACCGTCTCCTGCTGGCCTACGAGCGGGGGATCTTTCCCTGGTCGGCTCCCGAGGATCCGCTCTTGTGGTGGTCACCCGACCCCCGAGCCGTAGTAAGACCTGCGGATGTCAAGGTGAGCAAGAGCATGCGGTCCATTCTGAACAAGGGACAATTCACCATCACCATCGATACCGACTTCGAGGGCGTCATCCGCGGCTGCGCCGACCGACCCGATGAAGGTACCTGGATAACGGACGGGTTCATCAACTCCTACCGAAAGCTCCACGAACTCGGATTCGCACACAGCGCGGAGGCACGCAATGACGAAGGCGACCTGGTCGGCGGACTCTACGGCGTATCCTTGGGAAGGATGTTTTTCGGTGAATCCATGTTCAGCAGGGAATCCAATGCCAGCAAGGCCGCGTTCATTCTGCTCGCCCGCCATCTGGACACCCTCGACTTCCACTGGATCGACTGTCAGATCATGAACCCACATCTGGCGTCATTGGGAGCGGTGAACATCCCCCGCATTCAATTCCTCAAGGTTCTGGAAAAGGGGCTTGAACACCCCACCCATCGAGGCCCCTGGTCTTTCGATGCTGCATCATGACGCCACAGCGCCCCCCCTCACCCCACCCGACAGGGACGCCAAAATGGTATCGGCCGCTCAGGAGGTGGCAATCCATTTGGATGCGCTGGAGGGGATGGCGGTGTGAGGGACCGTTCCCGCATCGGAGTTCGGATGCCGTTTTGATACTCGGCCCCGGGTTGGAACCCGACTCCAAGGAAATCACCCTGGTCGCGGGCCGATTCCAGCACCGAATTGTCTGGTGGTCTGCCGGAGATGAACTGCCTGAAAGCAACACCGAACGACATGAACGGTCCAGAAAAAGGGACCGCGTCTTGCACGCCATCAAGGACCCTGGCCTTCACGAGCTGTTGGGCTTGTGCAGTGAATCAGGAAGGGCTGTCCAACTCGTGAGCCTTGCTGCGAGCGTCAAGGCCATACGATGCAACACCCCTTTCGTGCCGAGCAGATTCACGGAACGGGAGGAGGCGTATGTCCGCCGGATATTCAGTTACTACGATTGACCGTGTGTTATCCGCAGGTTGGGGATACGTGAACAATTTGTTCATGCAGACCTCTTGAAAAACTCGTTTTACGCAGGCGTACTGACCTAATTTGCCCCTGTCTCAAGGACACTCCTTGGGTCTCTTCACAGCTAAAGACCGACTGACCTCATGGACAAGCACGACTTGATGATTCTGGACATTGTACAACAGCACAAAAAGGAAATGCAGGAGCACATCCGCCTCGCTACGTTGGAACGGAACTTCTGGAAGCGGATAGAAGGGGATGTCACGTTGAGTGTCGGGCAAGCCAGGATTGGAGAGCGCATCACACGGCTTTACCTGGACGGTATGATCCAGAACAAAAACGGTTACATGCTGACCAAGAAAGGGCGTGAGGCCCTCAGCATGGAAGGGGAGCGCATCGCGCACATGGCTTGACCACCCTGAATTTCCACAATGAAAAAGGCCATCCGAATTGGATGGCCTTTTTCATTCCGCCATGTGCGGTTGAACCTGTTTCTCAAGATTCTTCAAGGATCTCAAGCTTGGGATACTTCTCCCGCCAGAAATCGAGCTTGCTTGGGTCCCTGACCGTGATGACGGTACGTCCGTCCAAACGAACCTTGATGTTGGGTTGGAGCTCCTTGGTCTTCTTCTTCTTCTTCGCCATGTCAGGTCAATTGACTCTGTAACAACTGTGTGCCCAGATGGTTCCCAATGAACGGAACTCCTCGCCGACTACCAAGCCCTGTGCCGCCAATTGTGAAACTTTCTAACAGGGCTCTCCACAGTATGTACTGGCTGAGTAGCATGAGCCGTACTCAAATTCTATCCGAGGCCACACGGTAACCGAATCCGGCGATGTAGGCATAGCACAGGGCCGGCAATACCAGCGCCAGCCCGAAGCCGGAAACATCGACCAACCACCCGAAGGCCGGCGGTATGACGGCACCGCCGACGATGGCGGTGCACAGAATGCCACTTCCCTGAGGCTTGGCATCGCCCAACTGTTCGATGCCCAGGGTGAAGATGGTCGGAAACATGATGGAATTGCACAACCCCACGCCCAGCAGCATCAGCAATGCGGACAGCCCCGCCGTCAAGGAACTGCTGACCACCATGGCAACGGCCAGCGAAGCAAACAGGCCCAGCAAGAGGCCGGGCTTGACTTTCTGCATCAGGGCTGCACCGATGAACCTGCCCAGCATCGCACCGCCCCAATAGAACGTGAGGAGCACGCCGAGCTTGCCCTTCGGATCCATATCCAACACGGACTGCCCCTTGATGGAGGCAGCCAGGCCCGCCATGCGTTCCAACAGCGGGCTGGACTGCATCAACTCATGGACATTGAGGTGAAGCCCGTAGTTGACCATGTAGCTACCGAGCGCCACTTCCGCTCCTACGTATACGAAAATCCCCATTGCCCCTGCCAGCAGACGGCCGTTGGAGAGTAAGGCAGACAATGGATGCTCCGTTTGTTCATCTCCCTCAAGGATGCGCGGCAAGGCGATCCTGCCGATGATGCCGGCCAATAGCAAAAAGGCGAGGGCCAACATGACGAAGGGCACCTGCACCGCGCCAGCCTCTGCGCTGCGATAGGCCTCGAGCGCTTCCGTGGACATGGCTGCCTGCTCCGCTCCACTCTTGACGGTGTCCGAAAGGAGATAGGTGGCGCTGATCACCGGGGCGATGGTCGTCCCGAGGGAATTGAAGGCCTGTGCGAGGTTCAATCGACTCGATGCACCCTCTTCCGGGCCGAGCACCGAGATGTAGGGGTTTGCGGCCACCTGAAGTACGGTGATACCGGAGGCCACCACGAAGAGGGCAAGCAGGAAAAGGCCGAATACACGGGTGGATGCCGCAGGATAGAAGATGAGACAACCGATGGCGGCGAGGGAGAGGCCGATGAGGATGCCGTTCTTGTATCCCATCCGCTTGATCAGGCGTCCTCCGGGAATCGAGATGATGCCATAAGCGGTGAACCATGCGAACTGGACAAGCCCTGCCTGCAGGTAGGTCAGCTCGAAGACGTCCTTGAGCCGGGGAATGAGAGCGTCCACCAGAACGGTGATGAAACCCCACATGAAGAACAGGGAGGTCACCGTAATGAATGCCCCCCGGTATTGCCGCGCATTGGTCATGCGCCTGAAGATAGGTGTGGGCCTCTTATGGAGGGAGTCAGCTATTGCTCACGCCCTTCCATTGTCTGAATTCACGATATCAGCGCATGAGTTGGAAGGTGCCCAGCATCTCCTCGGAGTCTGTCCGGCTGCCTTTCCACTTCAGGCGATAGCTGTACAAGCCCGAAGGTGCATAATACTCGCCCCCCTTGACATCGCCGATCCACACTTCTTCGGGATCCGTGCTGTGGAACACCCAATCTCCCCACCGGTTGTAGATGGTCAATTCGTATTCGACGAGGTCTGTGGTCACAATCTGGAAAGCATCGTTGATGCCATCGTTGTTGGGCGTGAATGCGGATGGGATATAAATCAGCACCGGACCCTTCACAAGCGTGTAGGCACTGTCCGTACAGCCGAGGGGGGTCGTCACCGTCAACTGTGCATAGTAATCGTAGATCCCGTCGTAGTCGTGGATGGGATTGACCTGGTTGCTCCCCGTTCCATCGCCGAAATCCCACTCGAAATCACAAGTCGTGCAAGGCGGCTCCGGGGTGGCGATGAACTCGACCCGCGTATCTGACAGATAGCTCGTGTAGAAGTCACTGTAGACGTATTGCACCCCCACAGTGATGGCTTCCGTCAAGGTCTCGCCACAGATGTCGGTCACCTCCACGGGGTAGGTGGACGAGTTGTTCGGAGTGACGTATTGGACTTCTCCAAAAGCGGGGATGGTGGGCCAACTGTACACGAACCCCTCTTCTCCCCCGGTTGCCGATGCCGTGAGCAAGACCGTGCTGCCCCGACATATTGTCGTGTCCATGGAAACCTCAAGGGCCATTGGAACGTCGGGAATCACAAGAAGCGAAGCTGTTTCATCCTCTCCACCGCATCCGTCGATGACCTCAACGCCAATGGGGGTCGTGACGAAGCTCTGCACGGTGATCTGCGGGGCATTGCCCCCGTATGGTATGCCCCCGACCGTCCACTCATACTGGTACTCACCCGCTCCACTGATGATATCCACCGCAATCGCCGTGTTGTCGACACATGAAGCATTGACCGTATCAGGCAATCCGATTTCCAAGGGCGGATTGTCGATCACGACGCTGGTCGTCGCGCTGCCCGTGCCCTGGCAATTGTCCGTAACCTCGAGCAGGAAGGAGGCGGGCAAGCCATCACCATATGTGTAAGTATCGTTGGACCCGACCAGGTTGAAATTCTGGAACCACTCATAGGTGTAGACTCCACTTCCGCCTGTCACAGTGGGCGTCAGGGTGAATTGCTCGGTACATGGTCCCACATAGGTGTCGTCAAAGGACACGTTCACCGGCGGGCTGACGACCACGATGTCTGTTTCGACCGTCACGGTTTGTCCGCATGCATCCGTGACATTCAGGGTCACCAACATGTCCGTATCGGTCGTCCAATCCAAAGTGGAATTGAACCCGAGGAAAAGGAACCCTTGTGTCCAGCCGTAATTGTAGGGCGATTGCCCCCCATTCACCGTGGGCGTGATGCTGAAGGGCACGTTGCAACTCACGTCATAGGCGGCATCCAGGTCAACGAAAAGTTCGGGTACATCGACGCTCACGTTGATCGTGGCAGACCCCGTCAGCCCGCATTCATCCTCAACGATCAGGGTGACCTCCGTAACGCCCATCCAAGTCCCCACATCCAGGGAGGTTTCGGTCCAGCTGAACAAGGGAAACCCGTTCTGGTCCTCCCAGCTGTAGGTGTAGCCTCCCACTCCGGGATTGCCACCCGTTACGGTGGAGAATACCGTCTGCATACCGTTGCAAGGCAGCACCAGGTCGGGTCCCAGGTCCACGTCAATCGGCGGGTACTCGATGACGTCGACTTCAAAAGTCGCAGCATCGGAAGGCATTCCACATGTATCGGAAACCGTCAGGATACAATTGAAAAGCCCGGGCGCAGTGGGTACGAAGTTGTAGGCCACTGTATCCTCCCCGGGGTTGCAGTCCCAATCGAAAATGAAGTTGCCATAGCCTCCCGTGATGACCGGCTCCAATGTGACGGAGTCTCCAGTACAGAGAGAGGTGTTGAACCCATCGACCTGCAACGGTTCAGCAGTGTCATTAATGTCAAATTCGTAATAGCTCGTCAACCCCCCTCCATTGCAGGCGGCAAGATTGAGGATCTCCATCTGGACCGTTTCGACGCCCTCGTCCACGCCATCGAGGAAAGCTTCGATCACATACTCCTGTGTTTCCACGCCGATGGGAAACACCACCGAAGTGGGCATGGCTGTGTAGTCGACACCGTAGGTGGCAGATCCCGTGTACACGATCTCAATTTCCTCCTGGACATCGAGGTTGGTTTCCTCGGGACGCGTGAAGACCATCGTTGCCGTTCCGCAGTCTTCGTACATGATCGGGGGATCATTCTCGACATCCGCTCCGACGTCGATGTTGAGGTCAATGTCGACCACGGCATTGGATTCGAAAGACCCTGCCTCAAGGATCACAAAGGAGGAAAGGCCGCTGTCGTTGCCATCTCCGATGGCAATGGTGATGTGATAGGTCTCGCCGCACTCCACTTCAGATTCACAGGTCAACTTCACCGTGTATCCGTCCGGGCAGATGGGATCCCGGTCGGTGTTTTCCACGAAGTACTCGTCGTTGAGGGCGCCATTCACCGAACTGATCGTGATGGGCAACTCCGGATCGGACTCAGGCACCACAGCGATGTTGATCGCATTGTTGGCGTAAGGGCCGGTGATGCCCGGACCGCTTAGAAAGAAGGCGAATACGTCATTGTAGCCTGAATTCACGAAGGCCCCCGTTGGATTGTAGGGTTGACCGGGAAACCCATCCGGATATTCCACGGAAGCGAAAACGTAGTCGAATTTCACGGAATCACCAGTGGCCACGAAGTCGAACTCGATGACTGCGATGTCATTGACATCGAAGACCGAGAATGACTGTCCGATCAAGGGCGGGACACTGTTGGCGATGTTGAGCAAATCCGTGGCCAGCGGCTGTGGGGTCATGGTGCTGGCCGCCGAATTGGGGAAGTTCTCACCGCAGTCATCCCCATTGGTTGATTCGGCCAGGAAATCAACGAAACCACTGCCCAATGCGAGACCGCCCTGGATGGGCATGCCGAAATCGCCCAGATTCAGCACCTCCCCGATCTGCCCTGCATCACCCTGGTACACCACGTTGGTGGCCGTGATGCCGTTGCCCAGCAGCACGTCATTCACATATTCATCCGGGGTCATCCCTGATGTCACGGTCACTTGCGCTTGAAGAACAGGTGCACTCACGAGAAAGACGAAAGCACCGACTGTCCTTGTCATGCGGGAAAAAACTCGCTCCATGGTGGTTCTGGAATTTACCGAAGGTAAGACGACAAAAAAGGCGAAAGGTTGCGCACCCTCGCCTTTTCCCACCGACCGGCGGTGATGTCCAAAAAGCTCGTCCTGTTTCACTCAACGGCAAACTCAACCAACTCTTCGCGGAGTCGCTTCCGTGCATGGAAGATGCGGCTCTTGACCGTTCCCATGGGGATGCCCAGTTCGTCGGCGATCTCATCGTAATGGAAGCCGTCCAGGAACATGGAGAAGGGCTTGCGGAAGTCGTACTTGAGTCGGGAGATGGCGGATTGGATGTCGTCGATGTTGATGAGGGAGGTGACCGAGTCGTGATGGTAGTCCTGACCTGAGTTCAGGAAGTACTGGTTCTCCGTCTGGTCGACGATGGTGTTCTGGAATCGCTTCCGC
>CALKUW010000124.1 GCA_937996585.1 uncultured Flavobacteriales bacterium | reverse complement strand
CAAGTACCGCTTCATCTTGGTCATCAAGGACCGCGATGGGGTGGAGCTGGCCAAGCTGAAGACGCATATGTTGAGCAACTCGAATCAGGTGGCCGTCTTCGACATCTCGCGTGTCCTCGACGACTACCTCGAGACCAGCGTAGTGAACCGCAACTTCACCTCCGCTAACGTCCTCACCGTCGGCCGGACCGGATTCACGCCCGCCTCCATCATTTGCTTCTCCGGTCTGGAGTGCCCGGCCCGGAAGTTTGAATTGGAGCTTGGTCACGAGGAGGCGACGTCCGCCACCACAGAGCCCACGGAGACTATCGACCCGCCAGAGGACACCACAACGCTCTTTGCCTTCCGTGATGAGTTCATCAACGATGGCGAGAACTACGCCCGCGGCGACGGCAGCTTCCAACCCAACGACCCCGGCGACAACTTCCTCTCTTCCGCTCCGGACCTCGGAGTAGATTCCAAGTTCGGTTCGGCGTGGGGCACCGTCCGCGAGCACCGCATCGGCACCGATCAAGCCTACGTACTGGCGTGGGCCGCTGAGGGCTCCGACGCTGAATACGTTTTGATTCGGGGATACGAAGCCGACGGGACCACCATAGCTCTGGCCACGCTGGACATCGACGCGGTTGGGGGCGACACCACACCCACGACCGATGAACAGACCGTCCAGTATATCGGGGTGGGCCCGGCCAACTTGGAAGAACACGCCGCCGCTGCATCGAATACGAACCTGACGACGCTCATCACCGACGCGGATTTGGCGTATTACGAGCTCTACCTTTCGTCCAGTGCGACCCCACTCACCACCGCTCAGGAGTCTGTCGTGCATCGCTTCACCATCGATGAGGGGTGCAGTATCTACGACCGCAAGCAGCTCCTATTCCTGAACCGCCACGGGGGTTGGGATTGCTTCAACTTCGACATGAAGAGCGACGACACCCTGACCGCCATCAAGCGCAGCAGCTACAACCGCCCGCGCGGAAACTGGGACACGGCCTCCACCTCCATCGACTGGAATTACAATGGATGGGAGAGAGGCGTCACGACCACAACCGTATCGGCCGAAAGGCAAATGAAGGTCTCCACCGACTACATCGACGAAGGCTACAACCTCCACCTTCGGGACATCGCCGTCTCGCGGTCGGTGTTCCTTGTCGATGGGACGAACCTCATCCCCGTTGTCGTGACGGACTCGGAGTACCTGTTCAAGACCTCGGAGAATGACAAGCTCATCTCGTACACGTTCACGCTGCGCTACAGCAACCGACCCCGCTTGAAGTGATCCGACTTGTAGCCCTCGACGAGAACGCCACACAGACGACCCTCGACCTTGAAGGGTCGCCGTCCATCTCCCTGAATCTGGCCGTAGCCAAACCGGGGGAGACCATGCAGCGTCACGCGCCGTATTCGCAGACCTTCCGCCTCCCCTTCAGCGCGAACAATAACAAGTTCTTCAGTCACTTCTACGAGGTGACCCTGAGCGACGGGGACTTCGACCCCACGCAGAAGACGGAGGTGATTCTCTTCGAGGACGGCGTGCAGGTCATCCGCGGGGCGATGCAGCTGCGTGCGGTCCGCCTCATGGCTCAGGTGTACGAGGTGAACGTCTTGGGCGACGTGGCCGACCTCTTTGCGGCGATGGGTTCGAAGCTACTGGAGGCCGCCTTTCGTGATGGGCCGAATGATTACACCACGGACTTCGATTACGTGCAGTCGGTGGCCAATGTGCTTTCCTCGCAGACCCTGACCAATGACATCACCGGAGGCACCGTAGGAGCGGGGACGGTCATTGTGCCTATCGCCGACCACGGCCTTTCAATTACTCAGCAGCCCATTGCGGCGGACACCGACTACGGACTTCTGGCCAGTTCATTGGTCAGTCCATCGAAGGTGACCCCGGAGATGTTGAAGCCCGCGTTGAAGCTGAAGGCGCTAACCGATCGCATCATTGAAGAGGCCGGGTTCTACTACGATTCCGACTTCTTCGATTCGGCGTTCTACGGGTCCATCTACATGACTCTGGCCAGCGAGCACGAAACCGCCATCTTCAGCCCGTCGCATCGCTGCCTTGCCTACCTGAACACCGCGCAAACCATCAGCGCCAACGGGACCACCCTCATCGGCATCGACACCGACACGGCGTTGGATGGCTTCGATGAAGACAACAACTTCAACACCACGACCTCGGTCTACACGACGCCGAGCTTTGGAACGTATACCTTTACTGTGCAGGCGCGGCTCTCGCTTGCGTCGGCTACGGCCACAAACACTTTCGCCAACCTCCGCATCCAAAGCGACCAAGGGATAATTGGCGGCACGACCGTGGACCTCTCCCTGACGGACACCACGCAGGTGGATGTCTTCGTCACAGGGAGCGCGATGTTGGCAGCGTCTACGGACGTCTTCATGGAGCTCTTCGTTTTCGGATTGGGCGGTGGGAATAGTATCGAAGTCGATGGCATCGATGGCGGCAGCGAGGGGGGCACCTTCTTTCGTTGCACCGTAGCCCCGGAGCAGGCCATCAGCGTTCCCGCCAATCTTCCGCGCATCAAACAGAAGGAGCTGTTCTCCGACCTCTGCCAGCGGTTCAATCTTGTCATTGAGGCCAGCCCCGACGACCCGAAGAAGCTACTTATCGAGCCCTACGCCGATTGGATTTCAGACGGCACCGATAGCTACTGGACCGATAAACTCGACCTCGACAAGGAGCGCACCCTTACGCCCACGTCCTCTATCAAGTCCTCCCGGATTCTGTTCTCGGATTTGGCCGCGGAAGATGTCGGCAATGAGAACCGCACGGATTCCTTGGGTCGGGTTTACGGCACCTACGACCAAGACATCGACGACGACTTCGCTACGGGCGAGCTAAAAAACGCCCCCGTTTTTGCGCCCTACTTCGTGTTCCCGGTACCGACTCTGGCGGGCGATCCCGTCACGGTCATGCCCAACCTGCTCATTCATCGGTCATACAAAACCGAGGCGGGCGGCGTGCAGCCCCAAACCGGACCGCCGAAGCTGTTCTTCGCTTTGGGCAATCAGACCCTGACGCAGGACATCTACATCAACGGCACGGCGTTTTCCTCGTATCAGTTTTGCAGTCCGTACTCGGAGACCCCGGGCACCGATAGCACGCAAACGCTGCAATGGAATTCGACCGATCAGACCTTCACAAATCAGCACCCTTTATTGGGCGCCACTCCTGCGGACGGTCTTCATCGCACCTATTGGGCATCCTATCTGGCCGACATCTACGACGCCGACGCGCGGGTCTTCGAGGCGCACCTCTACTTGACCCCCTCCGATATTAGGAACCTCCGCTTCAACAACCGCTTCCACATCCTTGGGGCGGCGTACAAACTGACGGAAGTCTCAGGGTACCAGATAGGAACCGGAGAAAGTACGCTCTGCAAGTTCCTGCGGGACATTGGCCGCTCTTCCTACGGGGCGTGTCAGAACGTGCCGGGCACCTCCAACCTCAACGGGACCGTGACCTTTGTGGACCCCGACGGGAACAATGTCACCAACCCGGGCCGCATCTGCTGCGAGGCGTTCGGATACTACTACGACGCCACCACCAACACGTGCCGTTGGGATTATGACGACCCCGTACCCCCCGGGCCACCACCCCCGGCGGATTTCACCAATCCCATTCCCAACTTTGACGGCAGTATCCCGCCGCCAGTATCGCCGACGGGCATCCACACCACAACCATCGACCGGGGGTCCGGCGCTCAGTCGGTGCTGGATGAATTCGTGCTCATGTGCGAAACGTCGGACACCACGTCCACGGCGCTGGCCAGCCCCGACGGGCGGAGTATGTTGGTCGATTCCAACACGCTGGCCTCGGGGGTAGTGCATCTGAGCAGCGTCACCGCACAAACCACGGGCCGCTTCACCAGCAAGATGGAAACGTGGCGCTTCCTTGCCAATGGCCACGCCGGAACGGTGACCCTCAGCGCCACGGGGGGGACGAGTCTTACATCGGGATCGCCGGGAACGCGTCGCATCACGGGCAGCTTGTCAAATAGCGTCCTGACTATCAGCGTCACGGGCGAGGCGTCTACGGTCATTCAATGGACCGCACAGATTGAAATGGTGCGGATGTACACGCAGGAGGGGGCATGAAGGAATACCTCGACGACATTGGGCGGGCCGTGCCCCGCGTGCTGGAGATAGCGTCCGAATACGAGCTCCGAGGGAATCCGGATTGCCTTCTGTTATATGGATACTATGAATGGGGTTCCCCTTGGTGGGGGAAGGTCCTACTCGGAGTAAGGAATGGCGCAGGACTACACCGTAAACGTAAAGCTAACCGGGGCCGATAAGGTCAAACAGGAGGCGGACGCAATGACCAAGTCCCTCGGTGAAGCGGGGGAGGCGGGCAATATGGCGTTCTCGCAGCTCGACGGAATCCTCGGGGGCGTACCCTCGAAGATGTCGGGCGCCTTCGGTGGCGTGAAGAAACTGGCGGGCGGCTTCAAGTCCTTGCGGGCGGCCATCATCTCCACGGGTATCGGTGCCCTTGTCGTGGCCCTGACTTCGCTTGTGACCTTCTTCAGCAAGACCCAACGCGGTGCGGAGATTCTGGAGAAGGCCACCGCCGGACTGGGGGCTGCGTTTGGCATCATTACGGACAAGGTGAGCTTTGTGGGGGAGGGCATCTTCAACGCCTTCAATAATCCGCATCAGGCACTGAAGGCCCTGTACGACGGCATTGTCCAACTGGCCACGTACATCGGGACGGCGATCAAGACCTACTTCGCGCCCTTGCGCATCACCCTGCTCAAAATCAAAGAGGGGGCTTTGCAGGCGGCCATCGCTACGAAGGAATTCTTCGGGGGTGACGCTACGGCCCTCCGCAAAGAGCTGGACGAAACGAAGAAAGACTTCGACGACCTCCTGACTGAGATTAAGACGGACGTCCAAACTTTGGCCGCGCCCTTTGTGGCTGCCGCCGAAGGGGTGGCCACGTTTGCCACTGAAGTCGCCGCCGCTGTAGAGCAGGGCACCAAACTGGCCGACGCCAGTATCTCGCTACGCAAGGCCCAGCGGGACCTTCGCGTCGAGATGGCCGAGAGCCGCCGCGACATCAAGGCGTACAACCTCATAGCCGAGGACACTACGAAAGGCTTCGACGAACGCATCGAGGCTGCACAGAAGGCCATCGATATTGAACGGGGACTCATGGCCGAGCGGCAACGCCAAGCCGAAGAGGAGCTCCGCATCCACAACGAAAAGATGGCCATGAGCGAGTCCACCGAGGAGGACTTCGAAAAGCAGGCCGAATTGCAGGCGCGGGTGTTTGAACTCCAGACCGAATCACTGGAGATGCAAACCACGCTGAACAACAAGCTCAACACGCTTGAACAGCAGCGGACCGCAACCATCGAGGCCGAAGCCAACAAGCGACTGGAGGCCCAACGCAAGGCCGACGAGGAGGCTACGAAGATTTCTCTCGAAGAGCAGAAGCGCCGCGAGGAATTGGAGAAGCGCCACCAAGACGCCATTGCAAGCCTTAAAGAAAGCGCCATCGCGGGCACCTTCTCCGTCCTGAACAACCTCAGCCAAGCCTTCGAGAAGGACACCGAGGAAGGCCAAAAGAAAGCGTTCAAGCGTAACAAGGCCATCAGTATCGCCGAGACCCTCGTCAGTACCTATCAAGCCGCACAGAAGGCGTATGCCTCGCAGCTCGCAATCCCCACGCCCGACGCGCCTATCCGCGCACAAGTGGCGGCGGGTATCGCCGTGGCCGCGGGTCTGGCTAAGGTCGCCGCGATCAAGAGCCAGCAATTCAGCGGCGGGGGTGGTGGCGGTGCAGCCGCTGGCGGCGGTGCCATCGGTGGCGGCGGCGTCCAGTCCGTCGGTGTCGATGTCGGCTCCCTCGTCCCCACGACGGGCGAGACCACCCCGGAACCCGTGCGGGCCTACGTCGTATCTAACGAAATCAGCAACAAGCAAGCTCTGGACCGAGAGCTACAAATTCAGACCACGCTATGAGAACCGTCGAACTATTGATTGACGAAGAGCAGGACGACTTCGGTGTGGAGGCCATCAGCCTCGTGAAGTTCCCCGCCATCGAGGAGAATTTCGTCTACTTCAACAAGGACCAGAAGCTGACGATGGCCAAGGTCGACGAAGACAAACGCCTGCTCATTGGGCCCGCCCTCATCCCTGACAAGATGATCCCCCGCTACGACGACATGAAGGAGGAGGAGTTCGAGGTGTACTTCTCTAAGGAGACGGTGCAGCAGGCCGCCGAGCTCTTTATGCGTCAGAAGCGGAACTCAGAATATACCGTCGAGCACCAGAGCAAGGTCGACGGCCTCTCCATCTTCGAGAGCTGGATTGTGGCCGACGCCGACAAAGACAAGGCGGCGGTGTACGGATTCAACGTCCCCGTCGGCACGTGGATGGTTTCCGTCCGCGTCCATAACGGCGAGGTCTGGAGCGACGTCAAGGACAAAAAATACCGGGGGTTCTCGATTGAGGGGTACTTCATCGATAAGCTCATCAAGATGGAGGACGTGACGGTGGAGACCATCGCTGCGGCCGTCCGTGATGTACTGGAACCTGTCGCCTTTCTCGATGGAAAGCCCCTCTTCGGGACCCCGCTGGAGGCCAACCTTATGGCCGAGGCCCTCGGTTGTGAGGGGCACCACAAGCACGACATCAACGGCGAGGTCATGTATATGCCCTGCCGCACCCATGCGGAGCTGGACCCCCTCCTCGCAAACGAGTAAACCCGCGTTATATCCGCCATTGAAAACCCGACCTATGTCCGTGATTGAAAAACTCAAGGAGGCCGTTCGTTCTGTTGTCGAAGCAGAGCGGCAGGACCTCTATGCCGAAGCCCGCCTCCAAGATGGCCGGGTCATTGCTACTGAAGCCGAGCAGTTCAGTGCTGGCGCCTCCGTCCGCGTTCTCAGCGAGGACGGCGAGGCCGCACCGCTGGAGGCCGGAACCTACGACCTGTCCGACGGTGGTCAGGTTAGCGTGGACGCCGAGTCCAACGTCGTCGAAATGATGGACGACAAGGA
>CALKUW010000123.1 GCA_937996585.1 uncultured Flavobacteriales bacterium | reverse complement strand
ACGGAGCAGGTACAGCCCAGCCAGGATGACGAGGGCGCCTGCACCGATGCCGAAGTAGAGCGGGTCACCACTCGAAATGCTGAGTGTGCTTCCCACGCCCAATGTTCCAAGAAACAAGAGGGCATACACGTAGTCCGGAATCCGCTCAGTGGCTTCCGCCAACTTTTCCGCACGTTCCGTCTTGACCAGCCGGCTCAGTGCATCCTGCATGTCCCGGCCGTAAGCCGGGACTTTCATTTCCGTGCCATCCACCTCGCGGATGGTGATGAAGTATTTGTTGAACCCCGGAGCGGAGTTGCTGTCGCGCTGCCATTCGGCCTTGATGGCCATCCGGCGGGGCTTGGTCTGCTTTGACATCGCTTAGAAATCGCGCGCAAAGATGCGGCGGGACTTGGTATCAATCGCCGCCGCCCACCACTTCTTTTCGTCGGACGATTCCGCTACTGTCCAAGCCTTCGAGCACATAGGTGCCCCACGCCGTTGCGCCGGGAACGAAGTGTACCTGACCATGGCGGTCCGCCTTGCCGCGCATGGCCACACGCCCTGTCACATCACGAAGCACCACCGCGCTTCCCGGATGCCAGCCTGCGGCGTGCAGGCTTCCCGCAAAGGGAACCGGCCACACCACGATGCCCTGGTCCTCGGCAGCGTTGGTGACCGATGAAGTGGCGACATCGTGGATGATCAGGTCGTCCACCGCGGCTTCGATGAGAGAACCTCCATCAAACTCCAGCCCTTGGTTCGGACGCAGGCTGTCGGAAGCCGTGAACTGTATCCTGAACGCATCGGTCAGGGGGACGTAATCTGCAATGGCAAAGGCGTTCCGCCGCCATGATATGTCCTGTGTCAGCGTCTCTTCCACTTTTACCCAATTCTCACCACCATCGGCACTGACCTGTACCTGCCACCAATCGGCACCGGGGTTGGCACCCGAAGCGGGCGCATTGACGTACCACCGCCAATAGCTCAAGACAGGTGAAGTCAATCCGGTGAGATCGATAGGCTCCGAGCGAAGTGTCGTGCTCCCCTCATCCACATCATTCGAACCGATTCCAGCCTCTGCCCCTGGACTGACGCCAGTGATGAAGGCGTACAGACCGTCGCCCGGTGTATGGTCGGCATCAGGAGCACAGATGGAACTGGGATCACCGGGGTCGCTGAACGATCCGACGGGAATGGTCGACTCCCACTGACCGGTCGTGGCGTTGTCCTCCGGCAGGCCGATTTCCCAGAATCCGAAGTCGGAGTAGTCGTCCTGGTCGTCAATCAGCAAGGGTTGCAGCCCGACGATGGTGTTGAAGGGCAGGTTGGGGTTGCTCGCTACGTCCGAGCTGTAGGGTGTGATGGCGCTGGTCGAGCCATAAATGTCGGTGATGCCGAAGTGGTACTCGACGACGGTGCCTTCCTCCTGCGTGGGGATGGCGGCGGAATAGACGCTGCCGGCCGTCTGGATCATGGGCAGGGTGGTCCAGGCATCGCCAGGATGGGCCCTGTAGTACAGATCACAGCTGCCGAAATACTGGCTGAACGGAAACAGGATCAGAACATCCGCATCGATGTCAATCGGATCGATGGCGGAGGAGTACCCCTCGGCCTCGTGGCCGATGTCCACATTGCTGAACAGGGTAATGCCATGGATGCCGAACCCTTCAAGGATGGCGGCGCCATTTGGTGTGCCATCGGACAGGTCGGCGTTGTCGTCATCGGCCTGCAGGGCATCGAGCAGCACTTCGACATACGCCTCACCCTCATTGCCATTGAATGTCGTGGCCTGCAAGCCGGCATAGGCCTCCACGAACAGGGCCCGTGTCAGGTCCCAGTCGCCTCCGAGGAGCAGGTGGGTGTCATACCAGGCACCACAGATGATCTCTCCGTCCGCATGGACCTGACCCACGAGGTCTTGTGGGTAGACTTTGGGGTCGACATCGTAGCGCCGGATGTAGAACTCGGGCTCATCGCTGTAGCATCCCGCACCGAGGATTGGATTGTTGGAAAGGCTGATGGCCCACAGGTCGGCATAGCCTTCACCCATGGCACCATTGATGAAGTTGCCGCCAATGCTCTCGTAATACAGGTCATTGATGCCATGTCCGTATTCATGGAACACCACGTCCGAAACCAACGAGAACGCATTGCATCCGTCCCCTTCCGAATAGAAGTTGATCGTCGGATCTCCGGGGGTGTAAAAGGCATTGCAGGTCCCCGTGACATCCACCAGGGTAGGCAATGAGAAATCGAGGCCTGTGAAATCGGGCAACCAGGAACGCATGTGGTCGTGGATGCGGTTGACGCTGTGGTAGGCACTGAGCTCCTTGATGTTGGCGGCACCGTCCATGCTGATGACGCTGTCGCCGAACAGCTCGACATCGAGATCGGGTGTGACACCATTCGTAGTGACGGTGCTCCAACGTCCGAGCAGCTGCAACCCGAGTTCCTGTGGTGCGGCCCCTTCCAGTTCAAGCATTCCGCCATCCTGGGTGTTGACCATGCCCTGGGCTGCCTGTACAATGAGATGGTCGAGCCCGACCTCAACCGCTTCTTCGAATGGTTGGGTCAGATGAACGGTGGCGGTCACTTGACAGGTCAACATTTGCATCAGTGAAGGGGGTCCCATCACACGGGGGTGGGCTTTTCCTGCTGCCTTCGTTGGATGACCGACGTGCTGGACGCGGTTGATGCGTTCGTGGATGGTGCCATCCTCGAGATCCACCCATGTCGCGTACATCACGGGAATGCCATCCTCGCGTTGACCTGATACCACGACCCGCCGCACAGGACGATATGCGGTCATCACCCGCTCGGGAACAGACTGGCGCACGGGCAAAAGGGCCTCCTCCTCCAGCACCACCTCCATCTGATCGAGCTGGAGGCCTTCAGCCGCCGCTGCTGCGAGGGCAGGGTCCCCGAGCGGAACCAACCCGCTCGGCCAGGTTGCCTGAACATGGCATTGCGCACCCCACATGACCACGCCGGACGTGGCGGCTTTGACCACCATTTCCGTTCCCAGCACCTCGCGCCCTTCAACACGCTGTGTCGTGCGGTACAAGGTGTGCTTGCCCATCGGTGTCGCATTCCAAGGTGCGAGCTCCACGTTCCAGCCCGCATCCGTCATCACACCTTCGATCCAGTTTACCGGATCCTGAGCGGGAATGGCCGGACCAAATGCCCGGTGAACGGTGCGCGTTGCAGGATCAAACCGCACCTGCCAGCGCGGATGTGTCTCCTTGAATCCTGTCCAGAAGTCAGATTTCCGCCATTGGGACTGCAACTGTTCATCTGCTGTCGTGGGGAAGCCTTGCAACCTCACCTCCTGCGGGTCCAGGTGAATGAAGGGCGTTGTCAGTTGTGCCGCGGCAGAAACAACAAGAAAGGTGGACAGGATCAGCCCAATGATTCGCGTGTGCATCATGGTGGCAAATTAGGTCGGGCAATGCAGCCTGCTGCGTTGAGGGGAATGGGTGGGATGTACTGCATTGTCCCTGCGTGTGGAAATGCGTCGATTCTTGTTGCCTTTTTGTCCTGCGTGGGTTATCTTAAAGTTGATGTTGTTGATATCCTCCCGTTATTATCTCAAGCCCATGATTCCACGGGGGTAACGCATCATGTCCATCTTTACATAGCGTACGTAGCCCGTCCATTGACGGGCATTTTTTTTACAGTTCAATGAAAATCGGAATCCAAGGGGTCCGCGGTGCCTTTCACGAGGAAGCAGCCATGAAGTGGTTTGGCGAGGAGATCACGCCCCTGCCCTGCCGGGACTTTCCGGATCTCCTCGATGCCTTGGTTGCAGGTCAATGCGACCGGGCGGTCATGGCCGTGGAGAACACGATTTCGGGGACAATGCAGCGGAACCTCCGCCTGCTGTCGGAGCGGGACCTGTTCATTGCGGGAGAAGTACGCATGCCCATCATCCAGAACCTCGGTGTACTGCCCGGGGTCGCGCTGGCTGACATCGCTGAAGTCCGCTCACACTACATGGCCTTGAACCAATGCCGGCGGTACTTCCTTCCACATCCCGGTATTCGGCTGGTCGACGATGAGGATACCGCCATCGTCGCGCGCCAGATTCGTGAAAACGGGTGGACCAACGTCGGTTGCATCGCGAGTGCGCGGGCCATTGAATTGTACGACCTCGAGTGCATCGGAGCGAACATTGCCGATGACAAGGCCAACCTCACCCGCTTCCTCGTGCTCGAGCGGGGGCGCCAAAGGTCACGTCCTGGATCAGCCGACCTGGCGACGCTGACCCTCGTCCTGCCGCATCGGACCGGCAGCCTGAACAATGCATTGACCTGCCTTTTCGAAGAAGGCATCTCCCTGTCGAAGGTGGAGTCCATGCCCTTTGTCGGTCGGCCCTATGAATATGAGTTCGTCATGGACCTCGAAGCCGAAGATGCAGACCAGCTTGAGGCGGGCATCCGCTCCTTGGGCGCACATGCGGACCGACTGAACCTGCTGGGCATGTACCGGCGCGACCGTTCCAACCTGTCATGAACGGCATCCACATCGCCCGCCGCGCTGCGGGTTCCTCCAACTACTATTTCGCCGACAAGCTGGCGGAAATCCGGCGCCTCATCGCAGCCGGGCATGACGTGATCAACCTCGGCGTGGGCAGCCCCGACCTCGCGCCCAACCCCGGCGTTCAGGCGGCCATTTCCGGCGACATGTCCACGGAAGGCGCCTTTGGATACCAGCCCTACCGCGGCGTGGCCGATCTCACCCGGCGCTTCAGCGAATACCTGTCCGATGTATTCAATGTCGACCTGCCTCCCGAGGGCATTGTCCCATTGATGGGCAGCAAGGAAGGGTGTGGCTTCCTCGCCCTGGCCCACCTCGACGCCGGCGATGGTGCCCTGGTCCCTGACCCCGGTTACCCCACCTATTCCTCGGCAACCCGACTCGCCGGTGGTGAGGTCCTACCGTATGCCCTACGGGAAGAAACCGATTACTTGCCCGTCGTCTCCGAACTGGAGCGTACCCGGCTAGATGCAGAGTCCAGGGGATGCGCCATCCGCATGATGTGGCTCAATTACCCACACATGCCCACCGGCACGCCGCCCGACGCCGTTCGGCTCACTGAAGTGGTTGTCTGGGCGCGGGAGCATGGCATCCTGCTCGTACACGACAATCCCTACGCCCGCATCCTGAACAGCGCCCCGCCGTTCAGCATCATGTCCATAGAAGGCAGCAGCGAAGTGTGCATTGAATTGCACTCTATGAGCAAGTCCCACAGGCTGGCCGGCGCAAGGATGGGCTTTGCCGTGGGTCAACCCGCCTTGCTTGCGCCCATGTTCAAGGTGGCGACCCAGTTCGCCTCAGGCAGCTGGCGGCCCCTCCAGCATGCCGCCATCGCAGCCCTGGACGCCGACGAGGATGGTATCGCCGAAGCCAATGGCATCTATGCGGCCCGCAAGGTGGCCGCCCTGGAATTGATGTCCACCCTCGGATGCCGTGTGGACGGTCATCAAGTGGGCATGTTCGTCTGGGCCAAGGCCCCTGAGGGTAGGGATGGCAACATGCTGTCCGATGCGTTGCTCGACCAATGCCGGGTGTTCATCACACCGGGTAGCGTGTTCGGATCACAGGGCCAAGGCCACATCCGTCTATCCCTGTGCAGTCCCGTCGAACGCATTCAAGCCGCCCACGAGAGAATCAAAACATCATTTGCGCCACACCATGAAGATTGAAAACAACCCCATGATCATTGCAGGCCCATGCAGCGCCGAATCCCGTGAACAGGTCCTGAACACCGCAAAAGGCCTGGCCGGTATGGACATTGCGTATTTCCGCGCGGGAATCTGGAAACCCCGCACCAAGCCGGGCGCCTTCGAAGGCGTGGGTACGACCGGTCTGCCGTGGCTTGTGGAAGTCAAGTCGGAATACGGCATGAAGACCTGCACGGAGGTGGCGAATGCCCGTCACGTGGAGGACGCATTGACCGCGGGCATCGACATGCTGTGGGTCGGCGCGCGCACCACCACCAACCCCTTCCAGGTGCAGGAGCTCGCCGAAAGCCTCGCCGGTGTTGAGGTGCCCGTCGCCATCAAGAACCCCACCCACCCTGACCTGGCCCTTTGGATCGGTGCCTTCGAACGCATGGACCGTGCCGGTGTGAAGCACCTGATGGCCATCCACCGTGGATTCGCCGTCCACGGCCAGAAGAAATACCGCAACGCACCGCTTTGGCAGATCCCCATCGACTTCCGCAACCGGCTTCCGCACATCAGCATGATCAATGACCCCAGCCACATCTGTGGCCGAAGGGACCTGTTGGCCGGTGTCTCGCAGATGGCCATGGACCTGGCATTCGATGGACTCATGGTGGAGACCCACCCCGACCCGGACCAGGCATGGACCGATGCAGCACAGCAGTTGACACCTGCAGATTTCAAGTCCATGGTCGAAGCCCTGGTCGTCCGGACGGCAAAGGATGGTTCAGAAGCGGATGGACTGACCGCATTGCGCGCTGAGATCAACATGATCGACGATGCCCTCATCGAGCTGTTCGCCCGTCGGATGGGCGTGTCCGCACTCATTGGCCAGCACAAGAAGGACCAGGGCATGACCATCCTGCAGAACAGCCGCTGGAGCGAATTGCTTCAAAGGAACATCGACCTCGGGGTGGCCCAGGGCATCGATGCGGAATTCACCTCTGACGTCTTCAAGTCCGTCCACCAGGCCTCCATTGCCATCCAGAAACGCGTGATGCAGGAAGGCGCACAAGGAGAGGCAGGGAAACAATAAAGGCGACCCTTTCAGATCGCCTTTCAGTCGGGATGACTGGACTCGAACCAGCGACCTCGTCGTCCCGAACGACGCGCGCTACCAACTGCGCCACATCCCGATACCCTTCCCTTGCGGAAAGGGACGGCAAAGATAGCGAAGCCTTCACTTGCTTCGGCACTGGTAAATCACCCGTGTGCGCGGGTGAGATTTAACATGCCCAATGAATGTGCGCAGTTCAGTTGGTTCATCTTGCGTCCAAATGAGTGCGCGATGATGCACAGTGGACAACGTGTTCTGCTCCTGGCAGCTCTGCTGCTCCCTGCGGCCCTTTCCGGTCAGGAAGCCCCTTTCACGCTGAGCGGTTATGTGGTCGATGCCGAGAGTGGCGAGCAGCTTCTCGGCGCGACGGTATGGCACCCATCAAGCAAGTCCGGAACGTCGGCCAACCTCTACGGCCATTACAGCATTTCGCTGCCTGCCGGTGAACAGGAGATCCTCTTTTCCTATCTGGGATACACCCCGCAGAAATTGATGGTCATGATGGAGGGCGACACTAAACTGGATGTGGAATTGGTGTCCGGCCTGCAATTGGGGACGGCCGTCGTCGAGTCCAGCGCATCGGATCGCATCGAGGAGCAGGTACAGATGTCCCGCATCGATGTTCCCATCGCCCAGGTCAAGCGGCTGCCCGCCATCGCCGGAGAGGTCGACTTGCTGAAGACCCTGCAGCTCCTGCCCGGCATCCAGTCCGGCAACGAAGGGTCCAGCGGCATCTATGTCCGGGGGGGCAGTCCCGATCAGAACCTGATCCTCCTCGACGGTGTCCCGCTCTACAGCGTCAGCCACCTGTTCGGATTCTTCTCGGTCTTCAACGCCGATGCGGTGCGGAACATCTCCATCACCAAGGGCGGTTATCCGGCGCGGTATGGGGGGCGGCTCAGTTCCATCCTCGAGGTCACCATGAAGGAGGGCCACAAAAAGGAATTCCACGGAGCGGGTTCCATTTCCATGCTCGCCTCCAAGTTGACCCTTGAAGGCCCCCTGTTGGAGGACAAGGCCTCCTTCATGGTCAGCGGGCGCCGAACCTACCTCGACCTGTTGATCAACCCCATCATCGCCGCATCCACGCCGGAGGGCAGCGAAGTCGACCCGGCCTATTTCTTCCACGACCTCAATGCCAAGGTGAATTGGCGGCTGGGGAACCGCGACCGATTGTACATCAGCACCTTCCAGGGCCTCGATGATTTCGGCATCCGTACGGTCGAACGCTACAGCGACTTCCGGGATGAGATCGACGCTGGACTGGATTGGCGCAACTCCGTGTTCGCCCTGCGTTGGAACCACGAATGGGGTGCCAATCTGTTCAGCAACCTGACCCTGATGAAAAGCCGGTATGATTTCAATACGGGCTTCGACTACAGCGAAACGCGCAACGTCGGACAGGATGAGGAAACGGAACGGTTCGCTACACTGTACAACAGCGGCATCCGGGACCTCGGTGGCCGGATCGATTTCGACTACACCCCCAACAACCGGCATTTCCTGCGCTTCGGAGCCAACCTGACCCGCCACCAGTTCTACCCCGGTGCCACCCAGGTCATCCTGGATGCCGGAGATCAGTTCAACCTCGATACGACGCTCGGTTCACCCGACCTGTTTTCCACCGAGACCTTCCTCTATGTGGAAGACGAAGTCGATCTGAATGACCGGCTCAAGGCCAACTTCGGCGTGCACACTTCCGTGCTGTTCGTGGAGGGCGTTCGATACGGATCCCTTCAACCCCGCCTCGCCCTGAACCAGCGGTTGCCGAATGGCCTTGCCCTCAAGGCCTCCTACGCTGAAATGACGCAATTCGTCAACCTCCTCTCCAATGAGGGGCTCACATTGCCCACCGACCTCTGGTTGCCCTCGACGGCCCGGATCCGACCGCAACAGAGTTGGCAGGCAGCGATCGGCGCCGCCAAGACCGCCGGGGAGTATGAATTGAGCTTCGAGACGTATTACAAAGGCATGGACGGTCTTCTCGGCTACAAGGAAGGTGCCAGCTTTGGTACGGCGGCGTTTGCCTTTGATGGCGGCACCTGGGAGGACCAGGTCACCCAGGGAACGGGCCGCAGCTACGGATTCGAGTTCCTGTTGCAGAAAAAGCAGGGCCAGACCTCGGGCTGGTTCGGCTACACCCTGAGTTGGACGGACCGCCGATTCGACGACGTCAACAACGGCCAGCGCTTTCCCTTCACCTATGACCGCAGGCATGACATCTCGGCTGTGGTGCTGCACGAGGTCAATGACAAATGGACCATCGGTGCTACCCTCGTCTACGGAACCGGAAGGGCCATGACGTTGAACGACGTGACCTACACCAGCGTGGTGCCTGGTTGGGAGGGTGGCCTGATGCCCATCGATTTCGACATCCCCTCTGAACGGAACGGTTTCCGCTTCAGCCCCTACCACAGGCTGGACTTGAGTGCCACACGCACCAAAATCAAGCAGAATGGGGAGCGTTCGCTGGTCATCAGCGTCTACAATGCCTACAACAACCTGAACCCCTTCTTCGCTCTTCCCAGCCAGACCAATACCGGGCAGCCGGTCATCGTCGAATACGGCCTGTTTCCCTTCATTCCCTCCGTCGCATGGCAATTCAGTTTCTGAGAACCTTCGGGATCCCCTTTATGCTTGTTCTCCTCACCGGTTGTGAGAAATGGGCAGACGGCGTTGTTCGCGAGGTTTACTTCCCCCCCCATCAGTCCGAATTGGCCGCCACCGTGTTGCTGACGCAAGGCGACATGAAGGCCGTAGCCGCCCTGTACCAATCGTCCAGTGCGTTCGAAAAGGAGGCTTCGACCATCCCTTCAGATGTCACGGCACGGGTCGAACACAACGGGAATGTCCTCCTCGAGTGGCTTCCCGGAGACACTGCCCTGCTTGAGACAGGGTGGGACGACCGGTACTTCCACACCCTTGTGCTCGATGCGCCATTGGATCTTCCCGAGGGGGAAATGCAGCTCATTGTGGAGGCGCCGGGTCGGGAGTCCTTGACTGCAACGGCCACTCAGCCCCCCATTCCGGTCGTCGAGGCCTCCATGGAGATCGGTATCGACACGGTGGACGGCTGGGATTACTATGAGTCCTATCAGATCATCGACCGAATCCGGTTCGACCTGCTGAACAGAGCATTGATCCGGGACATTCACGCTGTGCAGTTCCAAGAGGGCTATGTCGAGGATTTCGGGGACACCTCCTGGTACGACATCAACCTGCAGTACGATGATGCCGGCCTGGATCCGAGGATGGTATTCAATCAGACCTGCAATTGCTACCTGATTGACGACCGGGGACTCGATGGGGAAAGCCTGTCCGGATTCAAGCTGGACCGCTACCGTTACTATTCTCCGGATTGGCCCGTGGAGGTGGAGGACATACCGCTCCGCGTGGTGGTCAACCTGCTCGATCAACCGCTGGCAGACTTCTATCGATCGGTGGAGACGCACTCCAATGCCTCCGACAATCCTTTCGCCAGCCCCTCTACTGTGTACAGCAACACCAGTACGGGGTACGGTTGCTTCGGGCTGGCCTCAAAAGTGGTGATCCGGTTGGATTGACTCTGGCAGGCGCATGCGTAAATTGAACGCATGATCACGCGCTGCCTTTCGTGCCTGTCTGCAGGCATTCTGTTCCTTCTTCCCTCCATTTCGATCGCGCAAGACGTCAACCTCACCGTGACAGTGGAAGGTTTGGCAGCAGGCGATGCTGCGACGCTCACCGCGGAGCGCGGAGTGGGTGGTTTGTTCGATGCGGCGTTGACGGGGGCCGGAGAAGAGCAAACGGTCGGCCATGTATTCACGGTGGCGACGGG
>CALKUW010000122.1 GCA_937996585.1 uncultured Flavobacteriales bacterium | reverse complement strand
CGGCTGGCCGCCGTCATGAGCTGCGGGCACCTCCTGGTCACTGGCACCCCCCGCCCTGGACAGGGCCTCGGCGGCCTCATCCAGGCCCAAGTTCATGACCAGGTCTATGGCCTCGTCCTGTCCGACTGCCTCCCTCAAACTCACCTGGCCAGAGCGAAGTCCGCCAACACCCGACCGAGCACCGTCACCAGCGCCCGCCATGTCAGTGACCGAGTCCAAGTCCATACCCTCGCCGTCGTCAGGAGGCGCCCACGCCCCCACTCCGACGCCAACACTGAGGGCAGGCTCGCCTTGCACAGGGGACGAGTTGGGCACCTCGACTTCCTCCATGATATGGATGGCCGGGTCATACGGACTTTCGGAACGAGTGGTGGACTCCCCCAGGATGACAACCTCATCACTATCGTCGCCGCCGGCACTGTACCCACGGGCGTCCTCGCCGGCAAGGTCAGAAGGAAGGCCACGCCCCCCGCGGACGGACCTCGACCGGCTCCGTGCCAGCCAGCGACCCCGCACCCAGCCGTCATCACTGTCGGACGGTGATGGCGATCGGCTGGGGCTGGCGAAGGCTCGTTCTGCGCGCACCTCTGACAGAGGAGCAGGCAGGGCCTCGTTTGTGAATTGCTTCGAGCCCCCGACGGCATCAACTTCCAGGGCAGTTCCCCCGGGCATGTCCTGCGGCGGCGGGACGGACGGCGGGCCGAAGCCCCCCCAGCCTCCCCCGGGGCTCGGGGGGGGCGCCGACTCGCCGAAATGAACCTTACGCGCCACATGAGCCTTGTGTCCCACCCGTCCTTTGGCTGCCCTGCGGCGTCGCGTGTTGCACGACCTATGGCGACCAGCAGGCTGCGCGTCCGGAGCAGCGCCCGCAGGCGTGGTTGACCGACGATGCCGACCCCGCTCCAAGCTATCATCGCTGTCACCCCGGTCAGCCGCATCGGCCTCATCCCCAGGCACCCCCCACGAGTCGCCTGCCGCAGGCCCGTCGTCAGGGCTCTCAGGGTCGGCCACAAAATCCTCACTCGACACGTCCTGCTCAAAGTCCGAGCCAGACTCGAGGCGATGGCGATTGGCCTCACGTCTGGCCTCACGGCTGTCATTTGTGAGCCAACCTTTGACAACCCGGAGGCTGAACCACTGACACTGCTCCGGTATTGTCTTATCTTGGTCAAGGACATCAGTTGGCCTGTACGCATAAAGACAGCCCTGTTGGGAGCTCGAGGCGCAGACGGCAGCGACCCTCCAAGCCCCGCCCGCCACCAAGCACCCATCGACCCATGCATCAGGAGGGACAAGGAAGGTTCTGCCCAATAGTCGGTGGCGAATGGGCTTGCACATCCTGGCGAGCACATGTAGACGTTGTGGCAGGACCCGGAACAGAATTGGCACATAGGCCGTGTCCTCCACCCCAATGGCCCGGAGCTCATGCACCACTGCTGTGGAGATTTCAAGCTTGGTGGGAACCGTAGTAGGATCTGCCGGAGGCTGACGATGCAGGCGCATGTGGAGCGCAGCAAGGACCGGGATCGCACACGCGAAGCACACACACCAGCCGAAGTTGTCCCCGACCTCGCGGACCAGTTTGCGACGGGCAGCACATTCGATCGAGTGCACCGGCTTTCGCAGCCCGAGCAGGTGACTATCTGTGATGGCCGTACGCAGCTGCTCAAACGCAGGGCAACACTGGAGGAACTGCCGAACTGCCGCGCCCGCTCGTTGGCCACCCACAGCATAGAGGCACCGTGACCAGGACGTGCACGTCCGGCAGCGTACCATGGTGTCTGTGAGTTCACACCCGACGCCCAGGAACGGGATGCCGACGCGCTGCCACAAACAGACCGTATGGAGCTTGTGCAGCTCCTCCATGTTGAAGGCACAGGTGAGCTGGTTTGCAACCAGGCTTGTGAGGGAGCGCAGCCGATCGCTGGAAGGGCAGCCGAGCGCATCCATGAGCCGAACAAGGGCTGTTGGCACTAGACCATCCAGCACGCACAAGTCTGAGCTATTACGGGAGCCAAGAGCACGCAGCTGTTCGAGCGATGATCGAATGGCCTGACTGCCCGGCCCACCACCAGCAAGCCTGAGCAGAGTCGAGTGCGGGTGCCGGTTGTCGCGGTCCGGCAGCCACCGAAGCATTCGCCAAACAATGTCAAAATCGAGCCCACTATCATGCCCTGCTGGTGTACTGCACTGTAACCGCCAGTCAAGCTGGACTGGCACGCTGCCGCCATACCACGTTGGTCCCCATCGTGCTTCATCGCCCACGCCGGGCCCACCAACTCCACCCAGGAGCCACGTCAAGTTCACAAGCTGGCAGCGCGTCACTCGACGGACAGCTGCCCGTCTGGCATCCCCATTGCCAAAGACGAGGACCCGCACGTTCCGCGTGTTGAAGATCTCCTTGTGTCGTCTCAGGTAGCCAGGCAACGCTTCCGCCGGTGGCCGGACGGCCGCCGTCCGACTGCCCTGCCACTCATGGCTCAATCTGCCATTGTGAGGCATCCCCTGGCTTGCCCAGCCCGTAGCATGGCCAAACGGGATCGTGCCCGGAGGGAAAAAGAGACAGGCCTCGGCCCCTTTTCGTTGATAGAAGTACTTTGACCGCCTATCAGCGCCGGGTGGTAGGGCAGGCTCCTGCAGGACGACCACCACAATGTGGGTCAGGGATGTCACAGCGATCCGTTGCCAGAGGTCGGCTGCAGCCCTGTCATCAGCAGGCTCGTTGGCCACCAGCAGGCAGTCGGCTGACCATGTCAAAATGTTCTGCTGATGGCTTGTGGGATTTGGAGAAGCGTGCACGAGCTGGCCTGTTGACCGTTGGGAAACCTGCCCACTCGGCTGCGTTCCTACCCGCCAGGACGGCCCCCATCCCCCACCAACGACGTCCGGCTCGACGTCAAACAGGGTTGACAGAGTCAGCGATGATGTCATGACCTCCCGTTTCAGCTCAAAGGCGTCACGCAGCCACATCACCAGTTGGCAGGGTACCTGTCCAACCCCCGCAAGGAGATCTGCCTCGTGCCGGGTCATCGGGTCAAGAGTAGCTCGCAGAAGAGCGCTGACTGCTGCTGGGAAGGCGTCCCGCGATCCCTCCGCGACTGCAGGCCGCCAGAGTGCCGACAGACACGTAAGGCGTTCGGCTGTGACTGTGCACCCCATCCCCGTGAGAACCCTGCATGACGGGTCCGTGCTATCTGGCGCAATACCGGCTGTATGCACCCAGGGCACATTCGCTCTGCTGCGACCAGTGTATCCCAGTTGGCTAGCGCCATCAAACCAGAAGCACGGGCCCAGGAACGCCAGCAAGACCGAGTTTCCCCGTGCAACGTTGTCCAGTACCGAGCTCCAGCGTGGGCAGTGGTGCCGCGCGTGAGTCCGGCTCTCTCTCACGCCTTCGCACAAAAGGCACGGAGACGAACCCTGCAATGACCGCACAATCCTCGTCAAGCTGTCAGCGTCGGAGGAGCAGGACCCAGCTACCAGGTCCTTGAGTGCCGACGGCAATCTTCCCAGATTTTCACGGACAAGTGCTCCCGCCAAGTGGTCAGGAAGTGTCTTGAAGACCTGTTCTGTCAGTGGGCCGTGCACGAGGTCCTGCGCAATGAGGCGCGCAGCCCGTGTGCATTTGGGTGGTTTTGGCCGCATGGCGGTTGACTCGAGCAGCCGCGACACTGCGAGGAGAGTGGCCACCTTGCCAACTTGTTCGAACGAGTCCCCGCACAGTGGAATCCCACCAGAGGTCCAGTAGGCGCTTGCTTCAGCTCGGCATCCTCCACCATAGTAGACGAGTTCCTGTCGGCGACCGTTGTGCACCACCATGTTAGCCAGCCTGTCTGACGCATGATTATACCGACCTGTCACCCGTTTCTTGTGGTCTCCATGCCCTCGCTTCGCCATATTGTGGTAGGCCTCTTGCCAGCTGTGATATGTATCGACTCCCTTGGCTTCGCCCTGGTCGACGACATCCCGTAAGATGTCAAGTGTCCCATTCTCGTTTGTCCGGACCCGCCTCCGAGGGCCCACGTCGTTCCGGGTGCACATGTTGAAGTACGTGGACAGCATTCCGAGGTTGTCGGAGCACGTGACAATGATGTCGCCGGTCACAGCCAGTTTCATTGTGCGCTGGAAGGGTTCAACCAGGGACCTCTCCTCACCCGACGTGCTACCCTCACCCCACTTGTCCCGTGATGTCAATCTGTGCGCGCCCGCGAACACGACAGCCTCGTATGGGTTCGGGTTCGTAATGTCTACCAGCACGAAACCTGCTGCCAGCCTTGGGCGTGACTCGGGCGGTCGGTCATGACGTTTGCCCACCGGGCCGACTGACAGGTGGATGTCCCGGAGATGCTCTGTCGCAAACGTCTCCCCACACGTGCACACGAACTCAGTGTTATGACCTTGCACCCCCTTCCAGCTATCCCCATCTTCCCCGCCCGTGAGATTTGTGATCTCCTCTTGGTAGTCCCCAGACTCCAGTACAGTGCACGTCGCATTTGCTGGGCACTTCTCCCCGTAGAGGCAGGGGCAGACAGTAGGGCATGTCTCGTGCTCCATGCCTAGGGTATACCGCACTCGGTCGAACTCTTTCGAGTTCAGGTATTGGCAAAGGTGCCAGATGTCCTGGCTCAGCAAGATCCCCGCTGACTTGTTCTCGGTCATTTCCAGTGTCCGACAGCACCAGGCCGTCC
>CALKUW010000121.1 GCA_937996585.1 uncultured Flavobacteriales bacterium | reverse complement strand
GGGTAGCGAGAGAGAGACTTGAACTCTCGACCTCAGGATTATGAATCCTGCGCTCTAACCAGCTGAGCTACCTCGCCATGCATTTCCTGGGTGGAAACGGGCGGCAAATGTAGCAAGAAGGTGGATGTGATTTGCGGTAATTTTGGAATGTTGGGCTTCTCCTGATGGGTTGCCCCTTGTGTCAATCGTATCTTGCCGCCATTCTGTGAAGTATGGAACTCGTTGAATTTCAAGTGGAGGTGCCCATTCAGGCAAGCAAGGGTTCGATTTATACCCGGTTGAACAACCCCAGCGGCCTGTCCGAATGGTTTGCGGATGACGTGAACATCAAAAAGGACGTCTTCACCTTTTTCTGGGATGGTTCAGAGGAGTCTGCCCGCCTGATCTCCCAGAAGCGGGAGGACTTTGTGAAGTTCCGGTGGATTGAGCATGAGGAGGAAGGCGAGAAGACCTACTTCGAGATGCGCATCAAGATCGACCCGCTGACGGGTGATACCGCACTGTTGGTCACCGACTTTGCGGAAGAGGACGAGGTGGATGAGGCCAAGCTCCTGTGGGAGAAGCAATTGAATGACCTCAAACGCGTTCTGGGAGGCTGACGTTGGCCCTCACGTGCCCCGCAAGTAGGGGCGCACGATTTCAAGGTATTCTTCAGTGAAGTCCAGTGTGGCACTGCCCTCAAGGGTCAGTTGCCCTTTGGTCATGTGTATGGGGCTCGCAGCCTTTTCCTCGGGTTTGATCCATTCCGACAGGTAGCGCTTTGGTGGGAGGTGCCGCATGGTCTGGACTTGGATTTCCTGCATGCATTGGAATCCCACTCCCCTGCCCCATTGTTCCCATTCGTCCAGCCTGTCCATGGGCCAGATGGTGCAGAACCTGCCACCGGGCTTCAACAAGCGCCATGCGGCTTTGGCCAATGCACCCATGGGCATGGTGTCATCGTGTCGGGCAAGGTTTCGCGCTTCGATTGGAGACTTCGGCTTGTCCCTGAAAAACGGAGGATTGGACAGGATGAGGTCAAAGTGGTTGGACCACTCAGGATGTGCTTCCGCAGCGTCTTGAATGGCCCCCTGCCATGCCAGGGTTTGATGTCCACTAAAAGGCTGGTTCTCGTAGTTCGCCGCGCACTGTGCCGCCGCATCCGGCTCAAGTTCAATGCCGACCAACTGGGTTTCTGGATGGGCGCGCTGGAGGAGCATTAGCCCGACATATCCATTGCCTGCCCCGATATCCAGGATGGTGCGCGCTTCCCGGATCGGTGTCCAGGAACCAAGGACGATGCCGTCGGTTCCCACCTTCATGGCGGCTCCATCCTGTTCGACTGAAAATGCCTTGAAGTGGAATGGGCCTTTCGCCATGACAAATGAAGCGGTTCAGAAACGCTTCCTGCGCTGCTGCCAGGTTTCGAAGACGGGAAATTGCTCGGGCCTTTCCCCCGAGGCCTGCTTGAGTGGAGGGACTTCTTTCAAGCTGTCATGGCAATCTGCCGGCAAGGCCTGATACAGGGCGGTGCCTTCTTGCTTGTGCTCCAGCATCGCATCGGAGACTTCGCCGATTTCCTTGGCCGGATTGCCGACAATGATTCGGCGGGCCGGCCAGGTGCTGTTCGCCTTGAGGAAGGCCAGTGCCCCCACGATGCAGCCCTCACCGACTTCCACATCATCCATGACGACGGCATTCATGCCAATCATGCATTGCGCGCCGAGTTTGGCGCCGTGGATGATGGCACCATGGCCCACATGCGCGCCTTCGGCGAGGTGCACAGTGGTACCGGGAAACATGTGCACCACCACATTCTCCTGGACATTGCTTCCTGTTTCCATGATGATGCGTCCCCAATCTCCCCGGAGCACGGCGCCGGCGCCTACGTAGCAGTCCTTGCCGATGGTGACATGACCGATGACGGTCGCCTGTGGATGTACGAAGGCTTCGGGGTGGATGACGGGCACCATCCCTTTGAAGGATTGGATCATGTCGCCTCGGTGTTCTCGATGATGGTGGCGTAGCCTTGGCCCACACCGATGCAGAGGGTCACCAGGGCGCGGCGCCCACCTGTTCGGCGAAGTTGGCGCGCTGCGGTAAGGAGCAGGCGGGCACCGGTCATACCGAGGGGGTGTCCGATGGCGATGGCTCCACCCTGTGGATTGATTCGGGCGTCATCGTCCTTCAGCCCGAGGCTGCGGGTACAGGCAAGGGCCTGCGCCGCAAAGGCCTCGTTGATTTCGATGTGGTCCATGTCGTTGATCGTCAGCCCTGTGCGGGACATCACCTTGCGAGTCGCTTCCACGGGACCAATGCCCATGATGCGGGGTTCGACACCGATGACGGCACTGCCCACGATGCGGGCGATCGGAGTCAATCCCATCTGTTCCATGCCGTTGTCATTGGCCATCAGCAAAGCGCACGCACCGTCATTCAAGCCACTGCTGTTTCCGGCGGTGACGCTACCGCCCTCCTTCCTGAAGGCCGGACGCAAATTGGACAACACCTCGGTGGTGGTACCCGGACGGATGAACTCGTCTTCGCTGAAGACCAAGTCATCCTGCTTTCTTCTTGGAATGGTGACGGGGGCGATTTCTTCTGCAAGCCGCCCATCCGTCCTGGCGGCAGCGGCCTTCTCCTGGGACCATGATGCAAACCGATCTTGGTCTTCCCGGCTGATTCCGTGGAGGTCGACGAGGTTTTCCGCCGTCACACCCATGCCCTCCGTGCCGTAGACTGCCTCGAGCTTGGGGTTGATGAAGCGCCAGCCGAAGCTGGTGTCGTGCATCTCCACATCCCGACCGAATGCCGAGCTGGCCTTGCTCATGACCCAGGGGCCGCGCGTCATGTGTTCCACGCCGCCGGCCACCATGATGTTGGCGTCTCCGGTGTGCAGCGCCCGGGCGGCATGTACTGCGGCGGCCATGCCCGATGCGCAGAGCCTGTTGATGGTTTCTCCCGGTACCGTATGTGGCATGCCGGCGAGAAGCAAGGCCATCCTGGCCACATTGCGGTTGTCCTCCCCCGCCTGGTTGGCACATCCCATGAGCACATCGTCCACTGCTGCCGGATCGAGACTGGAATGGCGCTCAAGGAGGGCCTTCAGTGCGTGTGCGGCGAGGTCGTCGGCGCGGACGGGCGCCAATGTGCCACCGAACCTACCGATGGGTGTCCGGATGCCGTCAATGATGTAGGCGTTCATGATGCGGGCGTCGGTTGAAGGGTTTTCGGAAGGCTGCGCCAGAAGTCCAGAAGGGGGTTGAAAACGAAAGTCTGGACCAGGGCACATTCGTCCTGATGTACAGCATACATCCTGCTGCCATCTTGGTCCATCAGGCGCCCTTCATCATCGTACTCCTCCATGATGGACGGCTTCCAGTGGAGGTCGAGTTCCACATTGCGTCCGTCCTTGTAGGCCACCTGCAATGTCCACGCCCGTGGACTGTTGCGCAGGCTGTCCTGGCCTGCCGGGCTGAGGTGGCTGTTCCATGTCTCCACGTGCACCTTGCGGAATTTGAGCCATTGGTCGCGCAGCAAGGACTGGGGCAGATCCAAGGTGTGGCCGTTCTGGAGGGCGACGACGCGGTCGCCCGATTCGTCCCAGGTCAGCGTGGCGGCCGCACCTGCATCATCCAATGGAATGGCCGTGATGGAGGCGATTTCAGTGGTGCTCGACTCAAAAATGCCGGTGTAGCGCCATTCGTTCTCCTCGGTGAAGAAACGGGTGCTCAGGAACCCGGTAAAGCCTTCGAGATGGGTGACATACGGCTCCTCTGCCCTGCCCATTCCGGGGAGTTCGAGGAGCATGTGGGTGCCCGTATGGCTCTGTGTCGGTGTTCCGATGAACCAGGTCTTGTGTGGCGTGCTGCTGCCGTCGAGGTAGATGTCCACGCGCTTGCCGGCGGAAGCCATCATCTTGAGTACACCTTCCTTGGCCGACGAAGTCACGGGTTGGCGTACCGAGATTCGCTTGAAGGTCTTGAGCAGCAGGTCGGTGGCGTCTTTCCGCGCCCAATGCGTGTCGTTGAGCTTCCACAATCCGAGGGGTTGATCCGGAGTGCGTTCGAGTGACGCGGTGCGTCCACGGGCATCTGCGATCCGGATGCGGGTGACGCGCGCAGTGTCGGCGATGGCGAAGTGCGTGCCCTGGTCCGCATCGAGCCTGCCTTCATCAGAGCCCACGTAGGTCAGGGCAGCCCAGATGACGAGCGCCCCGATGAGGAGTGGAAAAAGCTTCTTGGTGTTCATTGCGGTGATTGAGGGTTGTACCCTGTCCAGCGTCGCTTGCGCAGGAATCCGAGCAGCCACCCGATCAGGAGTGCGAAACCGATGGGGCCTCCGAGTGCCAGGGCGGCCCAGCCGTTCTCCCGTCCCCTGATGCGGTTGTCATCGAGCGGCCGGAAGGCGATGGTTCGGGAACGCAAGCTGATCTGTGCGGCATCATCCAAGAGGTAGCTGACGGCGTTGAGGAGCCATTCTTTGTTGTCGTAAATGACCCTTTGTGAATAGCGGTCATATCCGAGGGGCATGGGGGTCATTCCATTTTCGGTGCGGCGAACGTCGTTGCGGATGAAGTCGGCGTCGGAAACGACGATGATCCTTCCATCGTCGGTGGTTGACTTGAATGCGAAATCCGGATCGTCCCTCAAGGCGCCGCCCAGGCGGTGGGTAAAGAAGCTATCGAATGCCCCTTCGAGCAGGAC
>CALKUW010000120.1 GCA_937996585.1 uncultured Flavobacteriales bacterium | reverse complement strand
CCCGGGTCCGGCCCGCCGTGCACCGCTTGGCGGAAACGGCGCGGAATGCCTCGCTGTTCTGATCAGCCCACGGGGGCCAGGCGGATGACCATGCCGTCCATGTCGTCCTTGAGGTGGAGTTGGCAGCCGAGGCGGCTGTCTTCCGTCACGTGGAAGGCCTCGTCCAGCATGTCCTCCTCATCGTCGGACTTCTCAGGCAGGTCGGCCGAGGCGGCCTCCTCCACATAGCAGTGGCAACTGGCGCACATCGCCATGCCCCCGCACGTGCCCTCGACGGGCAACTCGGCGCTCTTGCAGAGCTCCATGACGTTCATGTTCATGTCGGTCGGGGCCTCCAGTTCGTGGGAGACGCCCTCGCGGTCGATCACGGTGAGGCGGATGGTGGACATGGTCAGAATCCGTTGACCCCGTTGACCGTCGTGTACTTGAGCACGAGGTTCTTGTCGGGGTAAATGCGCTTGAAGGCACTCTGCACCATCAGCGTGGCCTCGTGGAAGCCGCACAGGATGAGTTTGAGCTTGCCGGGGTAGGTGTTGATGTCACCGATGGCGTAGATGCCATCGACGTTGGTGCTGTAGTCAAAGGTGTCGACCTCGATGGCGTTCTTGGAGATGTTGAGGTTCCAATCGGCAATCGGGCCGAGTTTCGGGCTGAGCCCGAACAGGGGAACCCAGTGGTCCGTCTCGAGACGGATGTCCCCCTCGGTCTTGTGCTTGACGGTCACGCCTTCGATGCGCTCCTCGCCATCGACGCCAACGACCTCTCCATTGGTCAGGAGGCGGATCTTGCCCTCGGCGGCCATGTCCAGCACCTTCTGGACGCTGTCCGGATGGCCACGGAAGCCATCGCGGCGGTGGACCAGGGTGACCTCGGAAGCCACGCCGTCGGCGAGGAAGTTGGTCCAGTCGAGGGCGCTGTCACCCCCTCCGCTGATGACCACCTTCTTGCCGCGGTAGAACTCGGGGTCCTTGATGATGTACTCGACGCCCCGGTCCTCGTATTCTTCGAGGCGCTCCACCGGAGGCTTCCGCGGCTCGAAGCAGCCGAGGCCGCCTGCGATGGCAATGATGGGGGCCCGGTGGACTGTGCCCCGGTTGGTCGTCACGATGAACTGGTCCTCGTCGTCCTTGACGATGGTCTCGGCACGCTCTCCGAGGGTGAAGCCCGGTTTGAACGGTGCCGCCTGCTCCATGAGGCGGTCGACGAGGTCGCCCGCCAGGATCTCGGGATAGGCGGGGATGTCGAAAATGGGCTTCTTGGGGTAGATCTCCGCGCACTGGCCGCCTGCCTGGGGCAAGGCGTCGATCAGGTGGCACTTGAGCTTGAGCAGCCCGGCTTCAAACACGGTAAAGAGGCCGCAGGGTCCGGCGCCGATGATGAGGATGTCCGTCTGGATCATGTCGTATGCGCGGCGAAGGTAGTTTCCACATCGCCTGTCAGGGCAACAACGGCAAAGCCCACGTGTTCACCCCATGGCCGAAGCGGGCATGTTGACCGCCACCACGCGCTGCACCTCGGGGACCACCCGGCGCACAGCCTCCTCGACCCCGGCCCGCATGGTCATGGCCGCCTGGGCGCAATGGGCGCAGGCCCCCTGGAGCTCCACCTCGACGGTGAGGTCCTCGCGCACGGCGAGCACCTTGATGTCGCCACCATCCGATTTCAGGAAGGGACGCAGCTCATCCAAGGCGCGGTCGATGCGTTCGCACAGGTCTTCGGAATGCCCTTCAGCGCTCATGCCGCCAATTTACGCCGGGGATGCGGATGGCGCCTTGGCCGAAGGGGCGTCGGCGAGCACATCAAGCATGCGGTCCGTCAGGGCGGCAATGGCCTTCGCCGCCTCCGTTCCCTCCTGCAGCGCCGCGGGGCGACCGGCGTCACCGGCTTCGCGGATGGCCTGGACCAGCGGCAATTCCCCGAGGAACGGGGTGCCCGACGCCTCGGCGAACCGCTTGACCCCATCACGGCCGAACAGGTGGTACTTGCGGTCCGGCAAATCGGGGGGCGTGAAGTACGCCATGTTCTCCACCAGGCCGAGGACGGGCACGTTGATGCTGTCGAGCTGGAACATGGACACGCCCTTGCGCGCATCGGCGAGCGCGATGTCCTGAGGTGTGCTGACGACCACGACACCGCTCAGGGGCACCAGCTGGACGAGGGACAGGTGCACGTCCCCGGTGCCCGGTGGCAGGTCGATGAGCATGTAGTCGAGCTCGCCCCAGTCGCCATCGGTGAACAGCTGCCCCAGCGCCTTGGATGCCATGGGGCCGCGCCACACGATGGCCTGGTCGGGGTCGGCGAAGAAACCGATGCTGAGCATCTTGACGCCGTGGGCCTCCACGGGACCGATCATGGACTTGCCGGCCTTTTCCACGGGTTGGGGCTTCTCGCGCACCACGTCGAACATGGTGGGCATGCTGGGGCCGTGGATGTCGGCGTCGACCAGACCGACCCGGTGTCCCCGGCGGGCGAGTTCCACGGCGAGGTTGGCCGTAACGGTGCTCTTGCCCACGCCCCCCTTGCCGGAGGCGATGGCGATGATGTGCTTCACGCCGGGCAGCACCTTGCGGGTCTCCAGGGTCCGCTCATTGCTTCCGATGGGAACAACCTCCACTTCCGTTTCGATGGCCAGCCCTTCGCGCGTGCCGAGCTTCTCCAGGGCGAACTCCACCGCTTCGCGCATCCGCTGGCGGGCGTGCATGGCGGGACTGCTCGATTTCACCCGCACCCTGACCTGCCATCCTTCGCCACGCGCCTCGCAGGTGAGGACTTCCGCCAGTTCAAGGGTCACGATGTCCTTGCCGAGTTCGGGTTCGACAACGCCCGACAGGGCTTCGATGATGGTTTCCGCAGTCAATCCCATGGGTCAAAGTTCGGTTGAAGGGTCCCAGAACCGTTCGGCGAAGTCCACGACGCAGTCCTGCTCCACGGGCACGCCTTCCGCCCGCAACCGTTCCGCCATGGCCGTCGGGGTCGGGAAGTGCATCCTGCCCGTTAGCAAACCCTGCCGGTTCAGGACGCGGTGCGCGGGAATGGATCCGCCCACCGCATCGGCGGACAGGGCGCGGTTCATGGCCCAACCGACCATGCGGGCTGCACGCGCTGCGCCCAGATAGCGGGCGATGGCACCATAGCTCGTCACACGGCCTTCCGGCACCAACCGGGCCACGGCGTGGACGTCCCGCTCGAAATCGGCACTGCCCGGGCTGGCGGTGGGGGCCGGAGCTGAAATGCGATCCGCCATCATGCCTGCGTTCTCAGATAATGGATGTTCTTCCCTTCCTCCAGCCAGCGCTGCTCGTAAAACGTCCGGATGTTCAGCACCTCAGCGAATTCAGGCTCCACCCGGTGCACCAGGTCGCCGTAGACGTCGGCGGAGTCCTCGAGGATGGGAAAGCCGGCACCTGCCCAGCCTTCCTTGGACAAGGCATAAAGCAAGGGGCTGTCACTCTTGACGTGAATGGCGCCTCCAGGCACCATGAATCGGCGGTACCGCTCCAGGAACACCTCGGAGGTGATCCGCTTTGTCCCCTTCTCGTCCTTGGGTTGGGGATCGGAGAAGGTCAACCAGATCTCGTCGACCTCACCGGGCGCAAAGAAGTGGTGGACGAACTCAATCTTGGTGCGCAGGAAGGCCACATTGTTCAGACCCTCCTCCACGCTCGTCTTGGCACCGCGCCAGAAACGGTGACCCTTGATGTCCACACCGATGAAGTTCCGTTCGGGGTGCCTGCGGGCGAGACCGACGGTGTATTCCCCCTTGCCGCAACCAAGTTCCAATGTGATGGGGTGGTCGTTTCCGAAGACGCTGCGGGCCCACTCGCCCCGGTTCAGGCCCCCACCGTCCACGATGGACTTGATGTCCGGCTCGAACACGTGGGAAAATCCCGCATTCTCCTTCCACTTCCGGAGCTTGTCTTTGCCCATGACGGGCGAAATTACAGCGCATGAGCCGCGCACGCGCCCTGAGCCACGACAAGCAGCCCCACGTGCTGTTCGCCATCCTCGACTGGGGCCTAGGGCATGCCACGCGCACCTGGCCGCTCATGGTCGCCGCCCGCCGGAGCGGGGCCCGCGTGACCATCGCCTCGCGGGGTGCAGCTGGCCGTTGGCTCGATGCCCGCATGACCGAATGGGATGAGCGCCACACGGGAGACGCCTGGCCCCGCTGGGACCGGGTGGAAAAGCCGGGTACCACCATCCGCTACGCCAAAGGCATCGGCACCATGCCCCGCATTGCCCTGCAGATGCCCGCCTTCATCCGCAGCATCGGAGAGGAACGGCGCTGGACGACGGCCCATGCCATGACCCATGGGGTCACCCACATCTTCAGCGACAACTGCTACGGTGCGCGGGCCGAGTTGGAAGGCGTCTCCAACGTATTCATGTCCCATCAGCTCCAACCGCCGGTTCCACTCGTCGCCAAGAATCTGGCCCGGCGCATGGTGATGCGGTATGTCGCAGCGTTTGATGAAGTGTGGGTGCCGGACACCCCCGACCATGCCCTGGCGGGAGCGCTCGCACATCCCATCTCCGACTTCACGCGCTACGTGGGTCCCCTGAGCCGGTTCCAGGCATTGGATGCAACGGAGCGCGTCGACGAGGACGAGGTGGTGTTGCTCGGCCTCGTCAGCGGCCCCGAGCCCCAGCGTTCCGCCATGGAAGACGCCCTTCGGGCTTGTTTCGCCAGGGACGGAAGGCCCTCCCTCATCCTGTCCGGAACACCGGGGGGCAAAGAGGAAAGGCAGGGCAATGTCCTGACGGTTCCCGACGCCGATGACCACCGTTTCCGCTCAGCCGTGCTGTCCGCAGAATGCATCGTGTGCCGCAGCGGATACAGCACCCTGCTCGACCTCACGGTATTGGGCCGAAAGGCCATCCTCGTGCCCACGATCGGGCAGCCCGAACAGGAAATGCTGGCCCGGGCATGGTCGGCCAAGTACGGTTGGCATGTCCTGCACGCCCGTGATTTGGCCGATTTCAAACCGGGCAACGAAGGCATGCCGGGCGCGCACGTGCAGGTGGAAGCCTCTGGACCCGAGGCGGAGATGCGCGAATGGCTGCAGACCCGAAATGTGCATGCCCCCATTCCATTGAGCCCATGACGGACGAGGATTTCATGAAGCAGGCGCTGGATCAGGCGCACCGGGCCGCCGAACTGGGGGAAGTTCCCGTAGGGGCGGTGATCGTGGCGGGTGGGCGCACCATCGCCCGGGCGCACAACCTGTGCGAACGCCTTCACGACTTCACCGCCCATGCCGAGATGCAGGCGTTCACCTCGGCCAGCGAATACCTGGGCGGCAAGTTCCTTGACCAATGCACGCTGTATGTGACCCTGGAGCCCTGCCCCATGTGCGCCGGCGCAGCCTTCTGGACGCGCATCGGCCGCATCGTCTACGGGGCCCGGGACGACAAACGGGGTGGCCTGGACTTCACCGGCAAACGCGACGAAGGCCTCTTCCACCCCAAGACGGAGATGGTCGGGGGCGTCATGGAGGAGGAATGCGCCGAACTCCTGCGCACCTTCTTCGCCAAGCGCCGGAAAACCTGAGGGGTCGCCGCCTAATTTTGCGCCGTGGAGGAACTGACCCGCACATACCTCGAATCGCTCAGCCTTGAGATCGCCGGTGGACAGGATGTCCAGCTCCGCGAGCGGTTCGCGGAGCTCCACCCCGCCGACATCGCGGAAGTCCTCGACCGCCTCGAAAACGAAGAAGTCCAGTACATCTGGAAACTGCTCGAGGAGGAGGCCCGGGGCGATGTCCTGATCGAACTGGAGGAAGACGTCCGGGAACGGCTCCTCGCCAACCTCACCGACCGCGAGATCGCGGAGCAGGTCCTGGAACACATCGACTCGGACGATGCGGCCGACGTGGTGGGCGAACTGCCCGAGGAACGGGCGCAGGAAGTCATCCGACAACTCGACGGGGAAGACCGCGAGGACCTCTTGACCTTGCTCCAGCATCCCGAAGGCACGGCAGGCGCCCTGATGGGTACGGAATTGATCCGCGTGGAGATGGACTGGACCGTCGCCCACGCCATCCGGGAGATGCGGCGCCAGGCGGAGGAGGTGGATACCGTGCACAGCGTATACGTGGTGAACTCCGCCGGTCAGCTGCTGGGTCGGTTGTCCCTCAAACGGCTGTTGCTCGAGGCGTCGAGCACCCGCAGCACCATCGGCGACCTCTTCCGCGAGGACGACACGCGCACGGTCAAGGTGGACGACCCTGACGAGCTCGTGGTGCAGATGATGAAGAAGTACGACCTCGTGGCCCTGCCGGTGGTCGACGACCACAACCGGCTCCTTGGACGCATCACCATTGACGACGTGGTGGACCTGATGGAGGAGGAGGCGGAAAAGGACTACCAGCTCGCCAGTGGTCTGAGCGACGACGTCGAAAGTGACGACTCCCTATGGGAATTGACGCGGGCCCGGTTGCCCTGGCTGCTCATCGGTCTGTTCGGCGGGTTGGCGGGCGCCTATGTCATCGGGGCATTCGAGCAGATGGACCGCTTCTCATCTATGGCGCTATTCATCCCGCTGATCGCGGCGATGGGGGGCAATGTGGGGGTACAGTCCGCTGCCATCGTCGTGCAGGGCCTCGCCGCGGGACGCAGCCCCAAGGATGCCCGCCTGCTGCCCCGGCTGGTCAAGGAATTCTCGGTCGCCCTGCTCAACGGCGCGATCTGCGCGGCCGTCATCCTCGGCGCGGGGGTGGCCCTCGGCTATGGATGGAACCTCAGCCTGACCGTCAGCCTGGCCCTCATCGCCGTCATCATCTTCGCCGCCCTGTTCGGCACGTTCATTCCGCTGACGCTCGACCGGTTCAAGATCGATCCCGCCCTCGCCACCGGCCCCTTCATCACCACGGCCAATGACATCATCGGCCTCGTCATCTATTTCGGCATCGGGGTCCTGATGGCCGGCTGACGCCATGAAGGTGCTGTTCCTCGATACGGTGCACCCCGTGCTCGCGGAACGCCTGACGGCGGCCGGCATGGATTGCGTGGACGGTACCGGTCAGGCAGCGGAAGAAGCCGTGGCCGCGCACGGTGATGCGCAGGGCCTCGTGCTCCGCAGCCGCATCCGGGTGGATGCCGCCCTGTTGGATCGCCTTCCGGACCTCAGGTTCATCTGCCGGTCCGGTGCAGGTCTGGAGAACATCGACATCGCCAGTGCCCATTTCCGCGGCATCAAGGTGTACAACAGCCCGGAAGGCAACCGGGACGCCGTCGGCGAGCACGCGCTCGGCATGCTGCTGTCGCTCATGAACCTCCTCCGGGAAGCCGACCTTTCGGTGCGATCGGGCCAATGGGACCGCGAAGGCCACCGTGGCATGGAACTCTCCGGGCGCACGGTGGGCATCCTCGGATACGGCAACATGGGCAGCGCCTTCGCAGGCAAGCTCACCGGCATCGGCTGCCGAATCCTTGCCTGTGACCCCTACCGTTCGCACATCGACGGGGACCTCAGCGGCGCCGTACGAGCCGTCGACCTGACCACCCTTCGGCGCGAAGCGGACGTGCTCAGCCTCCACTGCAACCTCACGCCAGAAACCCGGGGCATGGTGGACCGCGCCTTCCTCACATCCTTCGCCAAGCCCATCATCCTGATCAATACGGCGCGCGGACCGGTGGTCAGTTCCTCGGGCCTGCTCGATGCCCTGCAGACCGGGCATGTGATGGCGGCAGGGCTGGACGTGTTTGAACGTGAGACCACCAGTTTCGAGACGGTCGCCAACGAGGGCGACCCGGTGTGGATGCGGCTGATGGCCCACCCCCGGGTACAGGTCAGCCCGCACGTGGCGGGCTGGACCGAAGAGAGTTACGTGAAGTTGTCGTCCGTGCTGGCCGACAAGGTGCTCGCCGATTTCGGCGACTGAATCAGTTCGTGCGCTCGCGGGAATTCGCAGAGTAGAGCACCTTCAATGCGGAGGCCTTGCGGAGCTCCTGCTTGACGTCGGTGACGACGCCCATCTTGGTGTCCTGGTCGACCTTCATCGACACCCACATCTTGGTCTGCTCGGCCTCGGCGAGCGTCAGGCGCTCGTTCTCCACCCAATCTCGGATTTGGGCGACGTCGGCAAACTGATCGTTGAGCTGGATGACCGGCTCGGTGCCGTAGCGCTTGTCCTGGGGCGGTCCGATGTTGATGTAACGGATGAGGTGCTTCTTCTCGATCTTGTAGATCTCGGAGGCTTCCGGGCGGATGACCCGCACCATCTCCTCTTCCGTCCGCAGCACGGTGGCCACCATGAAGAAGAACAGGAGCATGAAGACGATGTCCGGGAGGGACGCCGTCGAGATCGCCCCCATCTCGCGCTTCTTTTTCTTGAACTTTCCCATCAGTAGTAACCTTGGCTGGCGTCGCGCGGCTCCGCTTCGGAGATCCGCTGGGGATAGACGAGTCGAATGGCCTTGATCTTGTCGAGCAGGCTCTCCTCCTTCGTGCGGCTGTAGCGCTCCTCGAGCGAAGCGTAGGACTCGTTGAACTTGGCGAGGGACAGCTCGTCCCGCAGCTCATTGACCGCGGCCTCGAGCTCATTCTGCACCTGCAAGTAGAGGTCGTAGGAGGTACTGCGGTCGGTCTGGAGGCTGATGAGGGCCGAACCCGGGAGCTCGCGGTAATCGCTGCCGAACAGCTCGATGGCCGTCAGCTTTTCCCGGATGCGTTCCGCAGCCTTCTCCTGCCCCGCGGCGAGGTAGCTCTGCTCGAGCGCAATGAGCTCCGCCTTGCGCACCCACTGGCGCTCGGGGTACTTCATGTTGTCGTCGCCGAGGGTCACGTTGGGACGCTCGGGGTGCAACAGGCCCGTACCCGTGGCGATGAGGAAATCCTTCGCGCCATCCTTGAGCTGGTCGATGGACAGGACCTCCTTCTCGACGAGGAGCTCGTCACGGAAGTTCGTCCGAACGTTGTAGACGTCACCGTCCTTGACCTCCTGCTGCTCCATGTCCGGCGGCACCGGCGGCGGCAGCTGGCGCTTCACCCCCTCATCGCTGTCGATGGTCGTGGTGACGAGCCAGAAAATCAAGAGCAGGAAGGCGATGTCCGCCATCGATCCCGCATTGATTTCCTGTAATTCCCTGCGTGCCATGAGCGCTTAGAGCCAGTTTTTGAGGAGGGACTTGCCCTCCACCACGAGGATGGATCCGATGGCCAGGAGGCCGAGGATGTAGATGAACTGGATGCTCGCGTCGGCGATTTTCACGTCCTGCTCCGTCACCGTGGCGCCGCTGGCCAGCATGGCCGAGGTCACCGTGGTGTCCGCCATGAGCCAGGCGATGAGGCCGGCAACGAAGAAGACGGCGAATCCGATCAGCGCGCCCATGGCGCGCTTGGGGTTCGTGACCAGCTTCTGGGCAAAGTGAAAGAGGCCGAATCCGAGGATGGCCAACACGCACACCACGCCGGTGTACAGGTTCAGGCTGACGAGGCTCTCGACGGGACCGTTCGGATCGTCACTGTTGATGGCCGACATCACCCACATGCATCCCAATGCGATGATCAGGACGCGGAGGATGATGAGTGCCGTACGGACGTTGATGGCTTTCATGGTGCTGCTCTTTTGCGATTGCAGGACCAATCAGCCGTTCAACTTCTTGCGGTAGACGAGGTCCACGAGGTCCATGGACGCCTCCTCCATGTCGAAGACGATGCCGTCGATCTTGGAGAGGATGTAATTGTAGAAGATCTGCAGGATGATGGCGACGACGAGACCGGAGACCGTCGTGATGAGGGCGACCTTAATACCGCCGGCCACGATGGAGGCGTTGATCGTGTTGGCCTGAGCGATCTTGTCGAAGGCCTCGATCATACCGATCACCGTTCCCATGAATCCGAGCATCGGCGCCAGGGCGATGAAGAGGCTGATCCAGCTGAGGCCGCGCTCCAGCTTCGTGCTCTCGAGGCTACCGTAGTCCTCCACGGCCTTGGCGAGCTCCTCGTAGCTGCCGCCGCTGCGGTCGAGGCCCTGGTGGAAGATGGCGGCCACCGGACCGCGGGTGTCGGCGCAGACGGCCTTGGCCGCATCCACACCACCACTGTTCATGGCATCCTCGATGTCGGTCAGGAGCTTTTTGGTGTTGGTCGTGGCCATGTTGAGGTAGATGATGCGCTCAACAGCGAGGGCCAATCCGAAGATGAGGCAGAGTACGACGAAGCTCATGAAGAGCACGCCGCCCTCGATGATGCGCAGCTTGATCTGCTGACGGGCGCCGGTCACCTCAACGGTGTCTTCGGCGGGAGCGGCGGGAGCGGCTTCCTCGGCCATTTCGGCTTCAGCCGGGGCGGCGGCGGAGTCCGCCATGGCGGAATCGGCCATGGCACTGTCGGGAACCATAACAATCATGGAATCGCCGGACTGGAAGATGGTATCTCCTTCCTGGGCGGAAACCGGTGCGGCGAACAAGAGGGCCACTGCAATGAGGGCGAACAACTGCTTCATGGTGAAGATGTGGGTCGTGGTTGTGTCGTTGTGTGCAAACACATGGGGCTTGCGAGGGGCGAATTTAGGCAATCGCATTCCTCACCGGCAACCGAGGTGCGGACTCGCCCTCGAATTCATGCGATTTTAACCTCAGAGGGTGCCCATCCTGCCGGCGCGATAGTCCGCAATGCAGCGCTGGATCTGGCTTTGGTCGTTCATCACGAAGGGGCCGTAGGACACCACGGGCTCATTCAGCGGCCGACCGCCGAGCACCATGAATTCCGCCCCCGCCTCGGAATAGAACCGCATCACATCGCCGCCCCTGTGGTAAAGCGCGAGCTGGTGCGCGCCCAATTCACGCTGCCCCTCGGTCTCCAACTTGCCCTCCACCACGTGGATGAAGGCATTGTGGGTCGGATCCACGGGCAAATCCAGCCGCCCGCGCGGGTGGACATGGACGTGGTAATAGAAGGCCGGACTGTGCAATTCGGTGGGCGAGGCCTGCCCGAACGCCTCCCCCATGATGACCTTCAACCGGTAGTCTTCCTGCTCGATGACAGGGAAGGCCTTCTTGTCCCGGAGGGTGGTGATGGGCGTGCTGAATTTGTGGGCTGCCGGAAGGTTGAGCCAGATCTGGAACCCGTGGACGATGCCGCCGTCGCGTCGAATCTCCATGCTGCTGACCTCCTCGTGGATGGCCCCGCGGCCGGAACTGAAGACCATGAATTGGCCCTCGCGGTAGACGAGGTCATTGTCGAGGCTGTCCGTATGACGGCCACTGCCCGACAGCAGGTAGGTGGTGGGTGCCACACCCGCATGGGGGTGGGCCTTGATGTCCATTCCGAGGGTACCCGGATCGATCTGCAGCGGCCCGAATTCATCCAGCATCACGAAGGGCGACACAAGGTCCGTGTGGTTACCGGCAAAGCCCCGCAGAACGGGCACGTTCTGCACCATGGTGCGCTTGCATTCCAGTACCTGCGCCACCTTCCGCTCCCCTGTCTCGGTCCACATGCCTGATGCCGCGCGCAGCCAAGTCGGCGTCGCTGCAGCCGCTCCGACGATGGCGGAACCCTTCAGGAATTGCCTTCTCAGCATGACATAAAAATACGCCGCCAATGCTGGACTTCACTTCAACTCGATGAACTCCCGTTCATGGAGGGAGATCAATGGACCACCATGAAGGGCACCCTTGTCACTCCCCATCCGTCAGGAGAGACGAATTGCAATTGGTACAGGCCTTCCGACCAGCTTGCAACCTCCAAGGTCCCCCCCTCCGTTTCGCCCGAGCCTTCGCTCCATGGCACGTCGACCAACCGTCCCATGGCATCTATAACCGTCATCCGGATGCCCGCTCGTTGACCGGCTGGCCAACGCCAATGCAAGACCTGCGCTGCAGGATTCGGATAGACGGTCAATCCTTCGACTTCAGCCGGGGCGATCATCCCCGCGGGATTGGTCGCGAACTGGTAGGGCTGGGCGTAGACGGCCGGACCGACCGATTTGTCCTCGAGCCAGACCGCAACGGTCTGCCCGCCCACCGGGGCGGTGAGGTGGGTGCGGTTCTTGCTCGCCTCGTACAGGCCCATCGGCTGGGTTTCCTCGGGCCACAGGAAGTCGCCCTCTCCATCCAAGGCCACGAGGTGCAGGGTGGTGTTGGAAACCCCGTTGTCAAAGCCGGACTCCATGAGATAGAAGGAATGGCCATCCATCAGGTGCAAGTCGCTGGCGTGAATGTTGTCCGTGCCGATGGCGAACACCTCCTTGGCATTGTCCGTCAATTGCCGGGCTCCGGTTTCGGCATCGAAACGTTGCACACGCTCACCGTTCTCCGTCTGTGAAGGGTCCTTGTAGTTGCAAATGGACCAGACCGCGCCGTCACCGATGGCGATGCGGGTATCCATCTCGTAGTCGGTCTCGTTGACATCGAAATCCGATCCGTTCATGCCCCAGGGAATGGTGCCGTCCGAATCGACGCGCTGGAGGAAGGAATCGAAACGCAGGCCCGTGGCCGCTTTGTAGCCGATGTAGACCGCATCCCCGATCTGTCCCGTGCTGTAACGGGTGTTCCAGACCGTGGTCTTGTCCGACAACTGGACCGGACTGCTCCAGACTGTCGCCCCCGTTGTCCCACTGTAACGCTGGGCCCAGAGGGTCGAGGAAATGCCGAAGTTGTAGGTGTGGAAGAGGTGCTCGACGTCCCCGTTGGAGAGTTCGAACAGGTGGCCAGGGGCCGTCTTACTCGACCCACTCTCCACCGGTTGGGGTTCCGGCCACACCTCAGTTCCTGCCGCATCGTAGCGTTGCATCAGCGCATTGGGGATGTTGAGCCACGAGACCACCGCGCCCCCCGTCGACATGGGCAGGATGGAGATGGAGTAGCCGCTCGGGAAAGTCACCCCACCCTCAGGCCAAAGGTGGTTGCCTTCGGGGTCCAATTTGAAGACGTGGCCTTCCTCGTCGCCGGTGGCGGTCACCCCGATGTAGAGGTTGTCCTCCGCATCCATCACGGCCGTGGCGAGCGCCGTGGAGGTGCTCATGTCGA